>JAUCGB010000013.1 GCA_030377895.1 Anaerolineales bacterium HSG24 | reverse complement strand
TCTTATTTCCTGCCCTACTTTGCCATTAGCAAAAGTAGGGACGCTTTACTAATTAAACGCCCCTACCGAAAAAAATCACCTAAATTTTATCCTCTAACAAACAGATAAAGATTTTCATTAGGAATCAGAATTAAGGAATGAGTCCTAAATAAGTTGCGCGTTTGGTAATCGTAGGGGCTAGGCAAGGCGGCATGGCGTTGGTTTGAAATCAGAACTCCAATCCGCCTTGCCTCGCCCTGAATCCACGGAATGACGGGGCGGAGCGGAGATGGTCGCACATTCCAAGTCTAGACCGCCCCCCTACAGGTAGCCCCTACCATAATCTCCGACACAAATGCACATGTTAATTAATGCTCATTCCGTTAGTACATAACGAACACTACGACAATGGTTCAAAACCTTGCTCTGGCTCAATCCCCGCGGGGTCAAACAGGTTTTGATGTCGCTCGTATACCCCTTTGCGGTCATTCAGTCGGACTTGAATGATGTCCCGTATCATTCGCAAGGTATCTTTGACTGGATTGACTTTGCTTTCGTCTTGGGCATGCCAATGGATTGGCACCTCGTCGATTCTGTAGCCCCGTTTTTTGGCGATATAGAGCAATTCGACATCAAAGCCAAAACCATCGGTGGTTTGATGATTAAACAGGTCGGGAATGACGGCACGGTGGAAACACTTAAACCCACATTGCGTATCCTCAAAGCCAGAGACCGCCAAAAGTTGCACCAATCCATTAAATATCCGACCCATAAAGTGACGATAAATCGGCTCATCGTACCGCACCGCGCCGTGTCCCTCTCGTGAGCCGATAGCAATTTGGAACTGTGCGCGCTGAGGGGGCAAAAATTTTGGTAGTTCCGTCACTGGCATGGCCCAATCGGCATCAGCTAAAAAGGCGTACTGCCCTTGGGCGGACAACATGCCGACCTTCACCGCATGCCCTTTACCCCGATGCTCGGCCTCAACCACTCGAATCGAGTCGTACTGCTCGGCAATCTGCTTGACTACCTGAACCGTGTTATCTGTACTGCCATCGTCAACCACCAAAATTTCAGTCTGATAATCCTGTGCCGCAATAACCTCAGCCACCGTGGGCAAGGTTTGGGGCAATCTATATTCTTCGTTATAAGCGGGAATAACGATTGTTAAAAAAATTCCCTTACTTTTCACAAGCACTCTATCATATCCATGATTTATCGATTTGGATTTGTGGGCAAGTTAAACCGTTATGTCAGCACAATTCCAAAGGATAAATCCCTACTATACCTTAAAGAAAACGCAACAAGGTATGATACACGCCTCTTTTTGTTTAGGCAAAATCTGGCATAGGTGGGGTTTGGGAATCGGAATTAGGCAGTTCCAATTTTTAAATTCCTGATGCTAACTTTTTCTTTGGTTTAGCTGGAATCAACACTACAACGGATACTTAACTGCGGAACGGATAGTTTTCATCCGTATATAATCGCTGTAAATAGCAAAGAAATCCCGTTATTGGCGAAATATATCCGTTGAGTTTTGAAGTATCCGCTGTAGTGTTCCCGCCAAAGATACCGTTAGCGTCAGTTAAATTCTCCCAAATATCGTTGGCTGAACTTGTCGAAGGCGGACTACTAATCCCCATTCCTTAACGTAAGCATGGACAGTTCCACAAAATCCGACCCTTGATCCGTCATCAAACGAATTCCGGTGGTGGCATCGTACAGACCTATGAGCAGGCGGTATTGTCCGGTGGGTAGCTCCGACAGGGGTAAATTATACCAGTCGGTGATGATCTCATTGGAGAGCCATGTTCGGGTTGGGGCTATGCCATCTTGCGGATAGCGATCAACTTGAGCCACCACATAGTTAGCCTCATTCAGCAGTTGTACAAAAATAGTATAGTTTGTTGGCATTTCGGTCCGTGCTTGCCAATAGAGCGTCAGGTCGAGACTATCGTCCTGACTCAGGTCATAGCCTATCAGCTTGAGCAACGTTGGCTCGCCTCCGAAACCAATATCAAGCGGCATGCTGATGTTGGGTCGCTCGTAGGTGCGGGGGCGACTGTCCAACCTCAATTCGGTGATAAGCTGTCGCTCTGTCGAGTCATCGTCAGCAGGCAAGACGAACAAAGCAACACGTTCACCTGTCAAGCGAGGGTTGGTCGGCAGGTGATAGACCGCTCGCCGTAGTTGACCGGATTGCCACAGGTTATCTATATCTGACATGTCTGACACAGCATTAGACTCAAACATGGGAACGACATGCCCCTCACCATCGCCTAATTTTAGATTTATATACCGATTCGGGTTACATGGTTCAGCTTGATTTAGGCATTGCCAGTAAAGCCAGGCCCACATATTTTCCCCGGAGCGCACTGTTTCGGGCAAAACATAGCCGCTCAGAGCTACCTCGCCAAGGGGCAGATTGGTCGGATTGGGAATCTCTAGAGTGGTTCGGGGTGGCGTAATATGTGCGGCACTAATACTGATGTCAGGCAGGGTCAGCGACTGAGCCAATGGCTGACCAGTTAGGCCGTCATAAATCAGCAGGTGTAGCTGATACAGATTCGGTGGGGTATCAACCGGAACCCACAGGGCATGGCGAGTTTGGGGGCGGTCATCAGTAGCGCGATCTAACATGGCTCTGAGGGGTGGCCAATCGTTTTGGGCAAAAACGTCGCCATGCTGATTGGTCAGCCGCAAAGAGAGCCGGTATTCGGTAGACAAATCATCCTGACGTTGCCATGTTAGGCTGATGGGCAGGACGGCTCCGGCAGGGGTGGCCTCGTTGGGGTGGGTGACATGGGTCAGGCTGAGTGTCTCATCAGCCAGTAGATTGACCGCTTGGGCGGGGTCAGTCAGATTGGTCAGGTCATACAAGGCCAGCCGTTTGTATCCGATCCACTGTTGCCATGCCGGATGAGCGTTTTCGTGTAACCAATTTTCCAACAATGAATCAATTGGAGCTTCATAAGGCAAATACCAAAGTCGGTTATGTTGATTGGCGATGTCGGACAAAATTTGCCTAGCCTGCTCGTCGGTGGGGACGGGGGTGTTGAAGTCGGTGTAGATGGGCAGATGGCCGTGGTAATAATGTTGGAACATCAACTGACCCCCATCGCCGGTGACGATGATGCCGTCTCCTTGTTGAGCAAAGGCATCAATTTTGGCGATAGCGGCCCGCCAATCCGGTTTGGCATATAACGGGTCAATATAATGATGGTACAGCACCCAACCCTGAATCGTCAGCACTATCAAGAGAGCTGTCGTCTGTAATAATTTGTCGAATTTCGGAGGCCCAAGTACAATGAAGGGCAAAATTTGCTTTACCTTTTTCAAACCACGAAAATCAGCAAACCTAATCAAGCCGTAAATTCCCATAGCAATGGTGATGAGGTAGCTCGGCTGAACGATAATCAAATACCGTTCTAAGAATATGACCGAATTGGCCTTTAATTCGCCGTATAGCCAAGTGGCTAGGATAGGCGCGACCGTATAACTCAGCAGAAAGACGGCCATCTCTGTGCCACGCCATTGTCGCCATGAGCGCCGCGCCGCGTACATCAGACCGAGCAGATAAAGTATGAGAAAGGGCATCATCAGCCCTAGTTTCAGACTGGTAATCGCTTGGTCAACGGGCGGAATTTTGTCACCCACACTGTAGGTAATCAGAGTACGGAGATAACTTTCGGCTAGGCTCGGCTGGGTCAGCCAACTGGTGCGGCCTTTGAGCAGATTCCAGCTAAACAGAATCCAGGGGCTGTAGAGGAAAAATATCAACAAAAAGTTGGCAAATAGTTTGAATGTCAAGCGTCGTTTAGTGGGCAAAAACAGTTGCGAGATGGCAAACAGTCCTTGGATGCCGATGACGATGAGGCCGTGGTAGTGGGTCAACATGGCCCATATCGTGCCGGTCAGGTAGATGAGGTAGGCTTGCCATGTCCAGTTTTGTTTGGTCAGTCGGATAAAACCCCACATGCTCATTAGCGAGGCGGCGGTCAGTTGGCTGTACATGCGGCTTTCTTGAGCATGCCAGATTTGGAACGGGGATACACTAATCAGTAGTGCGGCTGTGATACCGATTTGAGGATTGCTCAGGGCGCGCCCAACTCGGTAGGTTAGGGGGATGGCGAGGAGACTGAATAAAACAGAATAAAATCGGAGGCCATATTCGCTGTCTCCAACCAGCGCAATCCAGTAGATGGTGACGGGGTGATACAGTGGCGGATGGGCTTCGCTGGTACGCAGATGTTGCCACATCTCCGCTTGGCTGAGGTTGGCAAAATGGACGCTCCATATCTCATCGAGCCAGTAACTTTGGTTGTCGAGACCATAGACGCGGAGGGCGAAGGCCAATAGGGTGATGGCAAGTATCAAAAATTGGGGACGGTATAAACGGGTAATCATATCACCCCATTATAAACAAACAGGGGCGAATGGGCGAATGGGCGAATGGGCGGAATGGTGAATGGCTTCTCTTGTCCCATGCTCTGATCATGGGCCAGACAATTTGTGCGGTGAGAGCATGAACTTCCCTCGTTACGGGAGATATGACCGCCAATCAAAAAGCCCGCGAATTATCACTTGTAAATATTTACCGATACGATGCGATACCAGCCTCAAAAGAGGTCATAACATTGTCTCGCAAACCGTATAATGCTTCTTGCAAGGCGTAGGTGCTACGATAAAAATCACACCGTTTTCGTAACGTCAGCATGTCGGGATAAACACGAGCCATGCGCTTGAAAAAATCCTCGCCCAAGTTCAACACCGCGCCAACATCTAGCGCCGGGTCGCCAACACCAACGGAGTCAAAATCAATGATGCCGCTGATGGTTTGTTTTGTGGCATCGTAGAGGATATTACTCGGCCCAAAATCGCCATGCCGAAACGTGGGACAGTACTTAAATTGTGCGGGGTCGTTGAGGTATTTCTCAAAATTTGCGGTGACAGTTTCTTGCGCGTCAAGGCGCATGTGCGGGAATAGATGCGTCCGAAAATCCTCATATAACTTTTTCCACTCGGCCCATCCATCTTGAATTGGCAAGGTCAGGTCGAATTTATCAACCTCGACATGGTGAAGCTCTTGTAAAAAACGCGCCAACTGTGTAGCTAAACGGTCAAGAATCGCCCTGTTTTCGATTGTTGCCAGTATTTTTTGCCATAACGGTTGGCCCGGTAACATCGAATAGCCCATAAAAATCTTGCCGCGGCTCGGGTCAAGATTTTGGAAGGTGGGTTGAGGAATTGGGAGCGATAGATGAGGCTGGAGATACGTCAGAATTTTCAGTTCGGTGGTAAATGTGTCGGCTACTTCGGTAGAACGGGGGAAGCGAAAAATAAGCGCGTTATTGATGAAGAGGACAACATTAAACTGTCCGCCTGTATCGTTGTGGAATCGCACTTGCTCAATGGTTAGGTCGGGGTAACAGGTGCGGATAGGTTCAAGGTAAGCTGATGAAAAAAGGGTCATGTCAGAGACTCTAATTAATTCTGTTTTAGCTTAAACAACTCTTCTTTTGGCGGAGATTTTTGCGGTGATTGTTGTTTGAATCTGAACCAAGTACTGAGAAAAGATGGTAAATTGATCCAACTAAAATAAGTAAGAGCCTCTAGCTTACGAGATTATCTCTCCATAATTTATACAAATGGTTAGCGAGTACTTCAGCTAACTTCACAGGAACAGCATTACCAATTTGGGTAGATACACTAGTATAACTCCCGCAAAATCGGTAATCTATGGGAAATGTTTGTAGACAAGCCGCTTCTCTTGGTGTAATTGATCGATTTGCTGTTGGATGAGCAAATCTCCCTTTTGATAAATTAGTACAACCTGTTGTTAAAGTATTAGCAGGTTTGCGCTTATCCATCCTACCATAAACATCATTAAAACCTGTTCCCTTGCGGTGACAAGGTAATTCTAATTCTTTGGGTAAATCTTTTCTACTACCACCATTTGGTCGAATGTGTTTTAATCTATTTATTACTTTTTCGGAGTGTTTGGGGGCTTTGTGCCAGTCATATAAAGGACTTCTTTGTCCAGAAGCTAACCTACTTCTGGACAAAGGAATAAATGCATCTCCTACAGTTTGCCAAGGGCGTAAACCCATCTGATTTAACTTAGGTTTAGCATGTGTGCTAGGAGGTATAGTTAAATCAATATTATCTCGGCTACATAGTAAAATTAAACGCTTTCTAAATTGAGGAACACCATAATTGACAGCATCAATAACTTGTGGTTCTAATACTCGATAATTTAATTCATGGCGCAAATAGGCAATAACCTCATCAAGGTATTGTCTATTTTGACCTTTCGCTAAATCAGGAACATTTTCCATGATAGCAAACTGAGGTTGAAGTTCTTGAACAAATCTCTTCATTTCTAATACTAATTTAGCTTGTTCTTTTTTTTGAGGATTTCGATTTTGGCGGCTAAAAGGTTGACAAGGAGCACATACAGAAAGAACAGTTAAATCACCTCTGTTTAGACCACAGTCTTTCATGACCTGAGATGGACTTAAATCCCTTATATTTTCTGTGTATAGCTTGAGGTTTGGAGAATCATGATTTAACCGATAAGTTTTTGCCGCTTTATCATCCCATTCAACAGCAACTATTGGTTCAAAACCCGCATTTTTGAAACCTTGTGTAACCCCTCCACAACCAGCAAATAGGTCTATTAAAGTTGGTTTAGGTAAATTTGTATCTATAACACTCATAACATTCACCTCACTTTATACTTTATACGCTACACGCTACACGCTACTTTAAAAAAGTAGCTTTACCTTCTTTTATGTCACGGATCAATTGGTATAGCTCGTCCGTCACATGTTCAGAATGTTCGTCCCGCATAAACATAGCCATATTATGAGCTTCTTGAACAACATCAGGGATAATGAGAGGTAATCCCTGTACAGGCTCATCATGTCCCCCTATTGCATGTTCTTCATCATGAACTAATCCATCTTCATCAGCTATCCACATAGATAAGCTATCAATTTTATGATTTAAGCTTTCTAAAACATTTCCACGGCTTAAATCAATAGCAACTTCCCATCTTGGCGATAAGAAATGAGAATTATGATCAATTGTGGCTTTGTATAATCGAGTTGGCGAACTATAAAACATAGCAACAGCAGAACAGTGGCATAAATGTTGAAAATCCCTATATTCAGATATATCTAATGGCGGTATACCTCGCTCATGATCATCAAATCTTTTTTGTGCCTTTGCGATATGTTGTTTAATATATTTGTACCAATCCTTTTGACTATTTTCGTCAATAACACCGATTTGTTTACCATCACTGTCTACAAGAACTCGTGGATGTGAGGTAAAGGCGATATCCGAAAATCTGCGAACGGCGGAAAAGGTTCTTAGCATGTTACGTGGATGACTAAAAACTTGCTTCGGTTTTGCCTCTGATAGACCCCAAAACAGCAAGTGGGTAACAGCTTGGTCATTTAAGGGAGGTCTGTAAAAAGCTTCGGCTAAATCGTCTTGTTTTTCTTTTACATGTAGATACCAAAACACTAACATAGATAGCCATGAAAATTCAGGTCGTTTAACGGCACCACTATATACAGCACTTCCCATTCCCATGCCTGCTGTTTCATGGAATACCCTACGGAATGTTTTAACTTCATTTTGAACAATTTGACCGTACAAAACATCGTCTGGAGCACTTGACCCCTCATAATCAGTTAATCGGTGAACAAGTGGAAAAATTCGTCCATCTCTAATTAAAAGTGTTGTTTCAGGTGGGTATTTCAAATCTGGTACATTACCAACAGGTCGCCAATCATGTTTGTCTGCTAAAATTCTAAGTTCTTGTTCATATTGACGTAGTTCCATAGCCGCAGAACGTAGATGACGAAAATCGGTAATTGTTTCATCACGAAACGCAGGAGATATAAGCAACCCTTTTTGAGCCGCATCAAGTTCACTATATTTGTTTACATCACGAAGTGTATCATAATCCCAATAATTTCGACTATTGTTCCGTATCCGCATTGTTCCAGCCCCGACTAATAATGATGCAGGTGTAGGGGGAATAAAACTTCCGGCACGATGCTCGACATAAATATCACCGACAGAAGCATCTGTTCCGATTGCAGCTTTATGTGTATTTTCAGGAATTTGAAATACATCAATAAATTTATCACCAAATACACGTTCTTTCAATCTTTCGACAGCTTTATCTCGATTAAGTCTCGCTTTTTGACCTATTTCCATTTGCTTTACTGATGGAATATAAAAAATAGCAGGAGACTTTGAAGAGCCTTTATCAAGCCGCCATAGTTTTTGGAAAAATCGAATGGCCTTTGCACTACGAAAGCCTAATTGGCGGCTAACTGCTTGAGCATCTTGTGGGTCATTTTTAAGTGTTTCACGCATTTTATCAGCCAAGCTATTAAGATCATTTACTACCCACTCAGCCGCTTCAATAATTAATTTTATCGGGTTTTCATCAGCAATTTTTGAGGCTATGTTTTTGATTCGTTGAGCATAATCTTCTTCAAGAGCATGTCCTGTAGCAATTTGCTGTAAAACAGAAAGGGTAACCTGCTCTCGAGATTTTTCATCAGCCATCCATAAGTCTGATTCTGATTGAATATCTTCTTCAATATCATCACGTGTGCGTATCATATCAAAAATATCTATCTGAAAAATTCCTCGCCCTGGTATGTTGTAAACTTTTGCTCCTTTACGGTTTGGATGTGGGCGTTCTTCTAATTTCCCATCTTTAACCATATGGCGAAGAGCATCATACAAATACTCCCATGATACAAAATATTGTTTTTGTAATTGCTCAAGGATGTAATTTTGAGTTAAACCAGTGATACTTTCATTCTGCTCTTTTAATAGTTCAAGAACAGCTACAAATATACCTTGATAATCTAATTCTGGTTTCGCCATGCTTTCACCGCCTTCATTAAATCTGGAGTTTCCGCTTTATGGGAAGTAATTTTACGTTCACGAATACGAACTATAACAGGGTGCCTCATAATATCCATACCAGATGAAATAACTGATGTTCCTCTTGCCAAACGTGGAATTCGTTTAATTGTTTCTTCTGGTAAATCACCAAGTTGGCCTGAAACAACACGCAAATCATCAGGGTCAAGTGCAAATAATACACGAGTATTACAAGTAAGTAAAATTTGTTTATCCATAGAAGATGGGCTTTGGGTTAGTAAAACAACACCCATTGCATCATGACGAGCAGTACGAATCATTTCGCGTAAAACAATAGTAGAAGATGGTAAATCACGACCACTTGGTAGAAATAAGTGCGCCTCATCAATGATTAGTACAATCGGAGGAACAAGATTACGACGGCGCAATAACTGCAAGATTCTAGCCGCCGCGCCTACAGCCAAATTACGTTTTTCTTGTCCAAGGTGGCCTACATAGATATTCAAAAGAGGATTATCTGCTATCATTCTAGGCCATCTAATTGGTTGGTCAGTTAGCAAATTGCTTCTATTATAAGCAGTAGTCACACGATTTACGGCATTATCAGTGGCCTTTGAGCTAATTTTCTTACCTATATTTTTGACAGCTTTCGTTAAATCACTAAATGGAACATTTAATTTTTTGCCATCTTCTAATTGTTGTATGGCTTTATCAAACATCATTCCGTAAGCAGATGCAATTAAATCCCGTTGATCTGAGGTTAAATTGGGAATAAATGCAAGAAACTCCTGTAGACCAACAATTGAATAAGGAATTTTAAAGTCATTATCACCTGCAATTATATGTACCCCTTTCAAATCCTTAGCCGTTTGTTCAGTATCCCCTAAAACATCAAAAGAAAGCATGGGAATATTTTTTTCATATAGTTCTTCCATCAATACTCCAGCCGCATAACTTTTCCCTACACCTGTTTTACCCAAAATAGCAATATGTCTAGCTATGGCATCATTAGGCAGTAAAAATGGTACACGTTGCCCCCCAGATTCTATATCACCTAAATGTACACCTTCACTTCTATCATATTGATAATCTGGTACATCTAATAATAGCGGAATGATTTGAGCCGGAAGTTCATAAACAGGTTGTCCCGTATGAGGTAGCTGAATCGGCTCGGAGAATTTTAGTCCATTTTCATTATCACCTACACCGACATGAATTTCACCCAATATCTCTATCTGCATCACCCGTAATATTTCAGGTGATATTTCTGAAGTCCGGATATCTGTACGTGCCATACCATAAGCAGATGCTTTTTGCATACCCGCAGGATTAGCACGACGATTCCATTCATTACCTGAAATAATACGTCCATAATGAGCGACCGAGTCATCCTCGTGTCGTAACACAACAACAAAAGTATTAAGACTTGGTTGCTTACCGGGTTCAACCTTAAATGGAATACTATCAAATGTAGGCATACCACCTTCAGAAGCAAATTCAGAAGATGAGGTAATGCCAATTTTGGAATTTTCTTGCAACGAGAGAACGACATTTATATGCATGTTTACCTTTAGGGTTGTTCCCCATATTCTATTGTAGCCCTCGCAAAAACCGATCTACCGATTCGGTCATGCTAATTTCCCCGGCCAAAATCTGCTTCTCGTACTGACCCGACCAACTGGCTAGACGGGAGTCGGCATCGTGTAGTTCGTTCAGTACCAACTTGACCAATGACCCGCCGTTGGGCCAATAGCCAGAATCGTAAAAATCCTGCTCGGCGGCGTGATAGTCGTAATCCATGCGAATGATGCGGGCCTGCCAACGGCCATGTTGCCAAGTTAACTGAGCATATCCAATCCGGCGGTCATGGTCAAAAGACAGTCCAGCCGAGCCAGCATTGACTATCAAGGTGTCGTCAATCTGCTTGACAAAGGGGCGATGGGTATGCCCTACACAGATCACCGGCGGCGGCGGGCTGATTCGCTTTCGAATCTCAGCCTCGGTTGTCCACGGAAACAGCCCACTCCGAGTGCCTAACATGGAGCCATGCACGATGCGAACCTCGCTATCGTCTGGGCCGTGCAGACTGGTGGTGTAGGGCATGGCCTCTAACGGCGCGACATTATGGTTCAGTTGTTCGCATGTCCAATAGGTAGCCTGAAAAAGCTCATATCTGAGACCAGTTTTTGGATCATCCGGTTTGTTTCGGGCAATCACATACTCTTCATGGTTGCCGATGATGACTCGCCAATCCTGCTGGACAACCTTGTCGAGAACGAACTCTAAACATTGACGGGGACGTGGGCCACGATTAACGGTGTCTCCCGCGACAGCCACAAAATCGGGTCGCCACTGCCCGATGTGGTCGGCTACGGTTTGCAGGCCGATAAGATTGGCATGAACGTCGGCTAAAATGGCAATTTTCATCTGGTTACGACTTCGATCTCAGATTGAGGATTGTGCCTAATCCTAACAATAATATCAAGCTGACCCCGGCCAAGATGATCCATGCTCTTCCTGCGAAAGGTGACACTGAGCCACTTTCGGGCATGTTTTGGTCAACCGCAGGATTAAAGGCGGTCGCGTCATCGTTGGTTGTCGTGGCGGATGGAGCATCAGACTCACTACTATCAACCGGATCATCAGTGGCCTCAAATGTAGCGGTATCAGAGATAGTATCAGAGATGACTTCAGAGATAGTATCAGAGATGGCTTCAGTGATAGTATCAGAGATAGTTTCAGAGATGGCTTCAGTGGTGGTCATATCAGCCGTATCGTCAGAATTATCCGCGTCATCAGCCTCGGCCGTATCTCCCGTTTCGGTAGTTTCAGAGATGGCTTTAGTGATAGTTTCAGTCATATCAGCCGTATTATCAGAATTCTCAGATACGTTGGTCTCTGACGTTTCATCTGAATCGGTTTCTGTGGTGTCACTATCGGTACTTTCATCAACAGTTTCATCGGCGGCTTCGTCTGTGGCTTGACTATCGACGGTTTCGTCAGCCTTGACTTCATCATCAGCGCTTGGTGCATCGGGCAGGACCAACTGATCGGCCATCGACAGATCGACTTGATCACAACTGGGGATATTGCTGACTAACCCTTCAATTTTGTCGAACCAAGCCCCAAAGGTGCTGTTTTTTGGTTGACACATGTTGGTGTTGGCGAGGCCAAACTCTTCTAATGGAAGGTTGATCAAGTTGCCGGGGACAGGGCCTTCGAGTGGATTGTTGCTCAGGCCGAGTTTGGTAAGCTGCTCCAACTGCCCTAACTCTGGCGGAATCCGCCCGCTGAGTTGATTGTCAGCCAATTGTAGCTCAGTCAGGGTCGATAGGTCGCCCAGTTCTGCCGGAATATCCCCGCTGAGGTTGTTGCCGTTTAGCTCTAGCTTGGTCACTTGATCATCCTCGCAGGTCACACCGTGCCAGCCGCATGGGTCGTCGGTCTGCGTCCAATTTTCGTTATTGCTCCAGTTCGCTCCGTCGGTGTTGCTATATAGCATCAGCAACGCCTGACACTCTAGCTCAGACAGTTCGGTGGCCGCGCTGATTTCGGCACATTCAATCTGTGTGACCACCTTTTCTGTGATGGACGGAGAATCGGCGATTTTTTCGGACATACAGCTACTACTCAGTTGCAGGTTGGGCAAATCGCTCAACCATGCGGTCACATCAGCCTCATTTGAGACACATACGTTGGTGTTATAGAGCCACAAAATTTCCAGTTTATCGAGTTTTTGTACGGTAGAGGGGAGTCGCCCACTTAAATCATTGTCATTCAGGTAGAGCCATTTCAGTTGGCTCAACTGCCCAATCTCTGCCGGAATTTCGCCGGTTAGGTTGTTGTCGGCTAAATCTAACACCTTCAAGGCTGATAAATTGCCGATTTCAGCCGGAATCTGACCCGCTAAATCGTTGCTACTCAAAGCCAGCATGGTCACTTGCTCATCTTGACAGGTTACGCCATGCCATTCGCATGGATTGGTGCCGAGTAGCCAGTTGGCTCGTTCTGTCCACCCGGAACTGCTGGTATTTTCGTATAACATGACGAGTGCCTCACACTCAGCCTGCGGTATCTCCGAGACAGTAGCGCAAATATTCGCCTCCTGCGCCTGTGCGGTTCCGGCAAGCATGGCGGCTAACAAAATCATCATAAATACCATATTTCGATAATAGATAGAGCTTAATTGTTTCATGATTCTTCCTCCCGTTTAAGCGGTGATATTCAGGTAAAAGTTCAGTAAAGTAGCCTAGAAACCCGATTTTTTTGAGAAATCGGGTTTCTGATATTCTTTCTGGCGAGTTCGCTGAATATTTACAAACGTTTAGCCAAGATTAATTTAGGGTAGTCTTATCTCTGGGTAGTCCTGCACATGTAGTGATCACCTACCCGCAAGTTCCAAACTTGCGGGTAAGTAACGTCCTATCTCTGAATGATTACTTCTGTGAACTGAAAGTCTCATAAAATTAAATCCGGCACATCCCAGATTAGAGATTTCAGTTTTTCTTCGCGTACCCGTTGAGTCGCTTCTTTAACACTGACCCATTCGCGCTCTCGATAATCCTCTTCCCATTCATCCAAAATTTTTTCCACTCGTAACAAAAACACTTGCACTTTACATACGCCCCCCCATTTTTTATAGCTATACCGACCGATAGAGTTTTTGCTGATCGTTCCAGTAACGCCCGCCTCTTCTTCGGCCTCTTTTGCGGCTGAGGTAGCAGCCGTCAGGTCTGGCTCTATAATTCCTTTGGGAATAATCCAGCGACTGCCTTTATAGTTGGTAACAAGCAATATTTTTACCTTTCCTTTGGTGATACGGTAGGGGATGACGGCTGATTGATTAAAGGATGATTCATCATACACATACATATTTTTTGTTCCTTGAGAGGTCATTTTGATTTTCTTTTTGTATCTAGCGGCATACCAGTTGTTTTTTTTGCGACTTCGCTCAAATAATGGTATGTTAGCTTGAATAGATGCAAGATTCGATGTAGCGTAATTTGCTTGGGGTCTTGTAGTTTATAATAATGGGCCAACCACGAGCGAGATGGAAACGTGAGCCGAGCTAGATAATGGAACTTTTCTCGGCGGCGACCCATAACTAGCAGGTCGGGGATAAGACGCTTAAAGAGGGGAGTGAAATAAAAACTGAAATCAGCCCGATACATCGGCTCGAGAGAGATAATTTTAGAGGTTGGGAAATAGTAGTCATGCCACCAACGCCGAAATGGATCAGGGCAAACTTGATCAAACACCTCAGTTGGAACGGTGACACCCATCATCAGGCTCAAATAGTAGAAGGTATAATAAACCCCGACCTCAGCCTCTTCAGCATGGACAGTTTGGCAAAATTGATCCCAATCGAGGCTGTTTTGGTATCGTTGAATCAACAGGGCAATGTCAGAAAACCAATTTAGGCGAGTATAGCCATGATAATGGGCATGCATAGCCAAATGTATCAGCTGATCCTCTAGGGATAGGGCTTTCACCGACACTCCGTCAATCTCGGTGGTGATGGCTCGTTGCCAAAATGCCTCAATATCACGCGAGGCCAACCCCGCATTGAGCAGATCATCATAATGAACTTCGACCAACAATCTGCTCTCTCTGTGCCAATATTTAAGCTCGTAGATAATATCACCGGGGGCGAGTTTTGGTGGCGGAGCGGGCAGGCTATGGTCGGCTATAAATCCGATTTTGAGCAACTGTTGATGCATGGCTGACCAGTCTCGCTCTCGCACCACGATGTCTAAATCATTAAAGCTACGCAACGTTGGTTCTGAATAGACTAAATGTCCTAAAATTGGCCCTTTTACAACTAGGTATTCGATGCCCGATTTTGTCAACTCGTTCAAAACAGGGTTAATTTTACGATACATTTGAGCAGTCTTGAGCGCGCTTAAACGGTAAGCTTTTTGAACCGATTGCCGAAACTCCGATGGAGGAATATCGCGACTGTATCCATATTTAAGATAACGATAGGTCAGCCCGAGTAAACCATTTCGTCCTGTGGCTTGGAATATCTCTTCCCAATCCGCTTCCACATCGGGGAGCGGACGCTCTAAATTGGACGCGGCAATATCACACAAAATCAGACGCGATGATTTTGATAACAGTTCTCGTTCATAGTTGTTGAGCTGTTTGAGTTGTAATGTCACGGCTACGGTAACCAACAACGATTGGTAATGAAATATCTATAATCGGCAATTACAAATCTCTCATTAGCAACGTTTTTAATATTGTGACAAACTTCCGTCGGTTTTGGCCCAACGGATCGCATAATGGAACGAAATCAGACCGATAGGAAGTAATATCAAGCTGAAAGCGATTAACGGTAGAAGCAATAATCCAATATCGCTGAGTTTTGCTCCTTGTAACATCGTTTGGCGTAAGGCTTCAAATGCGTAGGTGGCGGGCAGAAAGTAGCTGAATGTCTGAAGCCAGTTGGGTAAAATCTCAATCGGGTAATAAATGCCCGATAACAGATTGGTGATGACGCGGGTTAGTCGAGCCAAAGGGCTAACGCGTTTGGTGACTAAAACAAAACTGGCGTTAATCAATCCTAAGCCCATGTTGGCAAAGATAGTCAATAAAATTACCACAAAGGCCGAAGAAATACCCATCCAGTTGAGATCGGCTTGAAATAGGAAGGCGGCAGTCAACAGATAAAACAGAGTCTCGCCAGTTGCCCAGCAATATCGCCACAAGGTAGACATCAGTAATAGTGGCAAAATTGGGGTGGGGCTGATAAATAGGACTTCTAATGTGCCAGTGTGTTGATATTCATGAATCGATTCGGATAAACTGTTGGCACTAATACCAATGAACGGGTAAAAGGCGATACCCATCAGGGCGAAATGGAAATAGTCGATGTCTCCATATCGGCTCATGTACGGACTGATTGCTGTACCTAAAATTTGCGAGATAAAATAAAAAATTGAAATTGATACCAGTATCCCAATTACCTGCATGAAAAAATTGAGGCGATAACTGGACTGGGTTTGGAAATCTCGGCGTAAAAATGCACCAGCTTTAGCGAGCATTGTTTTTCACCAATGTTACGAACGCATCCTCAAGGGAGACGGTTTTTGCCTGACATGCTTGCACTTGCGCCCCCCCCTTAACTAGAGTTTCAAATACCAACGGTAAACTTTCATTCTCATCGACCATGGTCAGGTTTAACTGAAATGTCTCATCTTCTAGGAGGTTGCTTTCCACCTGTGTCAGTCCCGTTATGTGCTGTAGCTGTTTTATTGTGGTCGATG
This sequence comes from Anaerolineales bacterium HSG24, assembly GCA_030377895.1. Classification (GTDB taxonomy): domain Bacteria; phylum Chloroflexota; class Anaerolineae; order 4572-78; family J111; genus JAUCGB01. Next base: position 41,717 of record JAUCGB010000013.1, on the reverse strand, counting down.
AGAGGTTACAAACCCGAAGCTGATATTGTTGACGTGCGCTGATTTTTTGCTTGATTTCAGCCACCGGCCCACAGGCGACCACCCGACCATGAGTCATGATCGCCACTCGTTTGCACATGCTTTCCGCCTCCTCTAGTCGATGGGTGACGAGGACGATGGTGCGCCCCATCTGCTCGACCAGTACCCCTTGCACAAAGCGACGCAAATCATACGCGCTGACTGGATCGAGACTGCGAGTCGGCTCATCCAAAAAAATGACTTGCGGTGAGACGAGTAGTCCCCGCACAATCGCCATTTTTTGCCGCATGCCCGTTGAGTAGTCCGAAAAGCGACGGTCGGCATGCTGTTTCATGTTAACCAAGGTTAGCAGTTCATCAATTCGGCGCGTTGCTTGAGGTCGATTCAATCCATAGAGTGCGGCAAAAAATTCCAGATTCTGGCGACCCGTCAGTCGCCAAAAAAAACTGCGCTCGTTGGTATCAATCAAACCAATCTGTCTTCGTACCGCGTCCGCATCGCTGACAATATCCTTACCAGCGATGGTGGCTCGCCCCTCGGTGGGCAAAATCAGTGTGCAGAGCATTTTGATGAGGGTAGTTTTCCCCGCGCCATTCGCGCCGAGCAAGCCAAATAACTCGCCGTCTCGCACATGCAGGCTGACCTCATTCACTGCGGTAACATTCTCTTCACGATTTAAGCGAAATAGGGCGCGATAGTTGGTTGAGGTTGAAAACCGTTTAGTTAGGGAAAAAATTTCGATGATGTTTGACACTGTGGATTTGCAGAGATAACCGTGATTTTTTTGTTTGTGCTAATGGTTTATTGTCTGCTATTACTATTATATCATGTATCTCTAATTTGACGAATAGGGAATGGCGAATATGCGAATATGTAAATATGCGAAATCAATGCAGTTTGGCGCAAAAACCAAAGAGTTAAAGTTGAAGATAAACTTGCTACCCGACAAACTGGCTTAGGGAAGACTAAAACAGGAACACAGAGTTTCACAGAGACGCACAGAGGGACACAGAGGAAAAAATAAATCGCTTTTTCTCTGTAAATTTCCGTGTTCCTCTGTGTTAATTAGTTTTGGCTAAACGTTTTGTCGGGTAAGATGAAACAAATCCGCCCATTTGCTATTCGCCCATTCGCCCATTCATTAAGGTCACAACGTCCCCTTCATTGCCCTCTTCATTAGTAGGTAGCCGCTCGCCGGTGTCGGGTCGATACATGCCGACAATCAGGCGATAGGTTTCGCTCGTTGTCGGCTCAACGGTGAGGGTGTAGCTGTCGCTGACTATCTCGCCGGTGGCCCAACTGCTGGTCGGGGCGGATCCGGATTGGGGTTGACTATCTCGTTGGGCCATGACCTGATTCTGACTGTTCAACAGTTGGACAAACACGGTATAGTCGGCGGCTGGCGTGTCGAGGGCTTGCCAAAAGAGGGTCAGGTCAAGCGAAGTTTCAGCACTTAGGCTGGTTGAATTTAGTTGGTAGCCTAATAGGATTATTGTGTCGTCTAGTTGCGCCGTTAGGAGTGATGGTATCTCCGGTTTGATGAAGGAACGTGACCGTCCGCCGACCTCGATTTGTCCGATAATTTGGTTTTCTGCCCCCAACTCAATCTGGAGATCATACTCACCGGAGGGCAGATAGGTCGGCATGGTCAACTCAACCTGTTGCCGAAACAGGTCGCCGGACTGCCATTGGTCGGGCGGATAGATGAAGGGTAAGTCGAAACTATGGCTGATAACATGGTCATCACTCTGTTGAGGAATTAGGGTTAGGCGCGCCTCAAGGCCCGCTGGAACAATGGGCGGGCTGGCTTTGCCCCAAATCAGTTCTAGCGGGCGAGTTTCAGACGGTTGCCACAGATCATAATTAAAATTGTAGCCAAATAGAGTCAGCAGAACCAAATCCGATTTTATGGGCATTTGAATCTCAATATCATCAGGCATAGTTGGCGTAGAGGGGGGCGCGATGATGACTAAATTATCTCCACCCTCAAACGAAAAATCGCCGATACGCTCGCCCGTTTCAGCCCGATTTAGCCATGCCTTGAGGTAATATTGTCCGGGCTGAGTAGCTGGAGAAATCGGCATGGCGTAATCGCTGACCACAATCGCGCCCTCTTGTTTGACTAGACTGCGTTCCGTCGAGCTAATCAGACTGCCCCAGCCGACCGTGTGTCCGGCCTCATCAACCACACTCAGCCCCAACATGTCGGCCTCAATTTTGCCCTGCCACTCCCAATATAGGCGAAGTGTTGGCACTGTGCCGGATGGAATCGCCTCTAGTCGTTTTCCATGCCCATGCTCGTCGAGCCATTCAAGGCCGAGTAGTTCTGCCTGCCCCACTAACCGTGTTTGGTTTTGCATGATGTGAGACACTCTCGGCGCAGGATAGACCCATACATAATCCAGGCCATTCAGACTGACGCGGTGGAGCGGTTCACCTTGTTGAAAATAGGCCAACGCTCCATCAGAGGGAAGCCGACGTTGAATCTGGTTGATATAGAGAATGACATAATTTGCCGCCAAGGCCGGTTTGGGGCTACGCGACAGTTTGGCCTCGTTGATTTTGTAGATAGTCTGCCCCTCGAAGTATGGCTCGAAGGTGGTGCTGTACCATGAGACGGCCTGCTTCGATTCTATCTCCGGCAGGCCATTCAGAAACTCTGCCGCTTCGTTCAGTCCCTCACCCCAACCGACTTGCATGACCTGCGCGGCCACCGTCGGCCCACCGAACATGGGGTTGTAGTAGGTAAAATAGTACGGGTGATAGGGCCATATCAGGCCGAGTTGTATCAGCAGAATCAGGCCGAGATAGCCCCTAGAGATTCCAGAAACCTTTAGGGTCTGAGCTATCAACTCCCACATTTGTAGATACCCCATCGTCGCCAGCATGCTCAAGGCCGGAAAAATCGGTAAGAGATAACGGTCTTGTTTTTTGCCGCCATAAGTAACTAGTAGGGTGTAGAGCAGGATATACATTAGCAACGCCATAACATTTGACGGCGGACAAAGCTCGCTTTGCAAGCCTTGCATTCCGGATTCTGCCATCACTACTTGTGCAGGACTACCCTTTCTCTGTACCTCAGCGTCTCCGCGAGAGGCATTTATTTTTTTGGCCTCGTTACATTGCCAAAAGATAAGGGGCAAACCGAGCAATCCGATTATGACCACTGGTGAGGTTCGGAATATCGCCACCAGTAGATAGTAAAGTGGGCCGGGGTCAGGCACGGGTTGATTGAGAAAAAAACTACCTTTTTGATGGGCATTGCCGGAGGCTCGCAGGGCATCACTGATGATGTCGAAGGGGAGCATAATCGGGTCAACCCACATGGCCGGCCAAATAAAAATGATGGGGATTAGCAGGGCGCATGACCATATCAGCAGGTCGCGGATGACATAACCGAGCGCAGACATCTTGTCTGCGGTAGGCTGGAAACTTGCGCGGCTCAAGTAGCGCATCAGCAACATCAAGCCAACAAACGCCCCCAAAAAGAGGGCCGGATATTTGGAGAGAACAGCTAGTCCCCCAAACAGACCCGATAGAATGAGATGTTTAAAGTTTAAAACTCTAAAGGTTTTAGAAATTTTTTGAGTCTGGTGGCGCAGAAAAGTCAGCAACGACAGCCACATAAAGGTCGCCACTAGTGCATCATGTCCCAAGACACGGCTCAGGGCTAGATGGAACGGGTCAAGGGCGATGAGACTGGCGACAAGCAACGCGCCCATGCTTCCGATGAGGGGGCGACTCCACCAAAAAGTTAGGCCAACGGCAATCGTCGCCATGAGTAGGCCGGGCAAGCGTAGGGGGATTAGAATGGACGGGTCGAGCGGGTCAAAGGGGATGGTTTGGAGAAACTCGGTCAGCGGCATGGGCATGCCCTGCCGAATGTATTCAATCAACAGACCGATGGCTCCGGCCCACATGGTGGTTACTCCCGGCGCAGGGCTGAGAGACAGATTTTCCAGATAGGCCACCTCACTACTGGGGGCAGTGTTGGCCCAATCCCCTCGGCTGAGGGCATCAAGGAAGATGATGGAGCGACCATACCATGAGCGGGCTTCGTCGGCGGTCAGAAAACTGGTCAAGTTGGGGAGACGGACGAGCAGGGCCAAGCCGAGGCAGATTAGCAGGAGTAGCAGGTCGAGGCGTAAGGCATGCTGGCGTGATGGGGTGTCAAGATTCATGGCGTTCTTTTTGTCCCAAATCATTGGGTATGTGTGGCTATATATCAGCCTTAGTACCCGGCAGAATATTTAGCCTGAACTAATTAGCTCAGAGTTCCTCTGTGTTCCTGTTTTAGCCTTCCCTAAATCACTTGTCGGGTAGCAAGGCGATTTTGAGTATTAAAGAGTTTTACAAAAGCTAAAGTCGAATTTGTTGTCCAATCAATCATCCATGTAAATAAATGCACAAAATTTACTAGCATGATATAATCCGCCTAATTTTGAGTTGGAACATGTAGACCCATATCATTGACTGGTGACGACGACTGCGCCTAGCACGACATCGAGAACCACGTCTCGACCGACGACGTTCATTCCAGACATCTATAGTCTTTCAGATAAAGTTTTTCACTCGGACGGACATACCCTAAAGGTTTCTAAAACCTTTAGGGTCTCGAACTCCAAAACATTATCTGAACATCGTGCTCTGTTGGAGCGTATTCGGCTCTGGAGAAATTCCCGATAGATAGCCGAGGATGAGTAATAAAAAAACATTAGCGTAGATTAATAAGTTCAGTTGCATCTTGATAAACCTCCATTGCAACTGAACATATCAGATTATGAACATCTTGGCAATTATGTTTGAGGATGCTGGCTTCAATTAGCAATTTCCCTGTTCGACTTGGCCAAGAGATTGAAGACTTTTTCACGCAACCGCCTATATTAGGCTTTCTCTTGTTATGCTTTTCACCCATAACTGAAACGCTCACAGCAAGAGTTCCGTATACTGGCGATTTTCTGGCTCAGACATGCAAATAGGCTGAAGCCTGTTGCTTTAGCAGATTTGAAGTTCTCTGCGTGGGGATTTATTCTCACGCTCCCTCGGTATATCCATATAAATTTTTAAAAATTTGTCGATTCCTCTTAAGCAATTGTGTTCCCAAACCCAGTTTGGGAACAAGGGGGTTGAATGATTACCTCAAAACAGATCAATTATCGTTATTTTAAGGAGAGTAGGTTATGGAAATATTATTTTTTGTTATTATGGTGCTGATGTTATGCGTATTTGGTTATGCCCAACAAGAACGAGGTGTATTTCGCACTCCCGGAAAAATCACCATGCACCAAGAAGATGAAGCAGTGCATGGGCGATACAACTAATCATTCCAATCAAAACGCCCAATGGTTGGATGATAAGGCATGGTTCATTTTGAGGTGAATAATTTTTGCAAATTGCTGATAAATTGCGATGAAGCGTAGGGTGGAGGGAGGCGGATGACGTTCTACGTCCCGCAAACGGTCATGGTTGCCGCCTTACCTCGCCCCTACGTAACCCATCACCACGCATAATTTCTGACGCTAACGGAATCTTTGGCGGGAACACTACAGCGGATACTTCAAAACTCAACGGATATATTCTGCCAATAACGAGATTTTTTACCATTTACAGTAATTATATATGGATGAAGACCATCCGTTCCGTAGTTAAGTATCCGTTGTAGTGTTGATTCCGGCTAAACCAAAGAAAAAGTTAGCATCAGCATAATTTGTAAAGTTGATTTCCTTTTGTTTGAACCATGCCGACGGTCAATTCCCCACAAAACCAAAACATTTCTCTATATCCCCACAAAAGTTTTGATAAGGCAGTCTTCGTGCCCGACAGAAAAGTTAGCCAAAACTAATTAACTCCGTGTTCCTGTTTTAGCCTTCCCCAAACCAGTTTGTCGGGTAGCAAGTAAGGCAACTCCAGAAAAATAATCCTCATAAATGATTTTCTGTCCATCTAAAAGGACAAATTTATCATTTATAATTCACCATTTACCATTTCATTCCTCGTGCCTAATTCCGCAACGGCTGGCGTGTTTTTAACATGTGCCAGATACGCTCTTGAGTCTTCTCCGTCTTGAGCAACTTCACAAACGCATCCCGTTCCAAATCGAGGAAATGTTGTTGTGGCAACCACTGGGGACGGCTCAGTTCTCCACCGGCCATGATGTAAACCAACTCATTCCCAATCACTGCTTCATGGGCGGTAATATGGTTACTCTGTTGCATCGTCCAGACCCACATTTTGAGAGCGTCCAGTAGGTCACGCCCACCAGCATATAACATCGGTGGGGGCGAGGGCGTATATCCTTCGGCCACCAGATTCAGCACCTCTTGTTTGGCCTCATACAGCAGATTATCCCGATTCATGACCACTCGATCACCAGAGCGGAGATAGCCTAAGCCAAACGCTTCGGCTGCGCTACTGCTGACCTTGGCCATGCCGATGGTCTCAAACAGTTTTTTGGCTAACGGCAACAGGTCGGTATCTGGCATTTGCATGGCTTGGCTGATGATTCGTTCAACCAAACCCGTTGTACCGCCACCCGCCGGAATCAGCCCGACTCCAATCTCAACCAAGCCCATGTAACTTTCGGCATGGGCCACAATGCGAGAACAGCCCATAATCAGTTCCGTTCCCCCCCCCAAGGCAAGGCTATGCACCGCGCCGACCACAGGTTTACGACCATAACGAAAGCCCATTATGGTTTCCTGGAGGCTGTTTATGAACTTACGAATATTATCAAACTTTCCCCGTTCCGCGTCCACCACAAATTCCCTAATATTGGCTCCAGCGCAGAAATGCTTGCCCTCATTGCCGATCATCAGGCCGACATAGTTGTTATTCTGGGCCAGAATTTGCTGTGTTTCGGTCATAATCTCGCGCATGCCAAAGTCAATAGTGTTGGCTTTGGTGTGGAACTCCAGCAGTAGCACCCCATCTCCGGTATCGTACAGGGTGGCACTATCGTTCTCTTCGACAACCTTATTTGCTTTGCGAAGTCGCTTTATGCTAGTATGCTTTGGATTAACATGCATATTTTGATATTGTTTAGTGTGCCAATCATAGTAACCTGTCACCAAGCCATCCTCTATACGGTAGAAATTATCATAGCCCGCGGCCAACATCTCTTTGACCCAAGGGGCAACTGGCCTATCCGCATATTCCATCGTCTGAACCATGCTATCGACCTCAGCCATGTCCCACAGTTGGAACGGCCCGACCTCAAAGCCAAAGCCCCACCGAATCGCCTCGTCGATACTGGTTAAATTATGAGCTATTTCTTGAGCGCAGGACGCGACGTAGGACAATTCATAGCTCAACATCTCCCGCACGAACCTTGCTCCTCGTTCATCCGGCCACGTATAAATCATGTCAGCAATAGTAAGGGTTTCTGTTTTATCCTCCCATAGCTCGTATAACAAAGCCCGAACCCGTTCCCCTAAATCAGCAAATTTTTCGACCATCCTGATCGATAAAAAATTTGGTTTGTCGGGTATTTCATACTCAAAGCTCTCTAAGTTGAGGGTCAAGAAAACCCGTTTTCCCTTCTCATCTTGGCTCTTTTTATAATACCCTTGTCCCGTTTTATTACCGAGCCATTTGTTCTTTAACATGCCGTCAATCAGTTTACTTAAGGCTGGCGCGACCAAAATATCTCGATACGGGTCATGCGGAATCAGGGCATGCAGGTTTTGAGCCACAGAAGCAACGATATCGATGCCTATCAAATCTTGCAGGCGGAAGGTTCCCGTTTTTGGCCGACCTAACAACGGGCCGGTCAGTGTATCGACCTCCGAAACCGTGTAACCTTTACGAATAGCGTAGTCGGCGGCGTAACAGTTATTTATCGAAAAAAGCCGATTGCTGATAAAATTGGGCGTATCATTACAGAAAACGATGCCCTTACCCAGCACTTCTTCCCCAAACAGAGAAATCGCCTCGATAACGGCTTTATCCGTGTCGGCAGTGGGGATAAGCTCTAACAATTTCATACGGCGGACGGGATTAAAAAAATGGCTACCCATAAAATGTTGCTTGAATCCGTCACTTCGCCCGGCGGCAATGTCAGCCATCGGCAGACCAGAACTGTTGCTGGTGACGATACTATCCGGCCTGCGAATCGTCTCAATCCGTTCCATCATAGCCTGTTTCGGCTTCAACTTCTCGATAATTGCCTCAATAATCCAGTCAGCCTCGGCCAACTGGTCAAAATCATCCTTAGTGTTGCCCAGTTTGACCAACCTCATGGCTTCTGAACTCATGAAGGAGGCAGGTTTTGCCTTTTTGGCCCGCTCAAATCCGTCCGAGACTAAGCGGTTACGTACTTTCGGATGCTCAAGAGTCAACCCCTTGGTTTCTTCTTCCTCAGTTAATTTATTGGGTACAATGTCCAGCAGTAGCACTGGATAACCGGCATTAGCCACATGCGCGGCAATCGCCGCCCCCATTGTCCCCGCGCCAATCACAGCAATTGATTTAATTTGGGTCATTTTCCTTACCTTCCTACTTTACAAGTCTCGCAATTTTCTTAAATTGGGCATGATCTGCCCGACGTAGTAACTCAAACAGAGCCATTTCAGTGCCGGTCAAGGTCGCCCCGGCCTCATGCATGCACTGGATGCCCAAGGCTTTGTTCTCTGCGGTGCGACTAGAGACCGCGTCGGTCACGACATGTGCCTCATAGTTTTGCTCCAGAAGATCAAGCGTGGTCTGATAAACACAGACATGGGTTTCAATGCCAATCACCAAAAACTGTTTGCGTTCAACCTGTTGAATCTGGTTCTGGAGCGTCTCATTGCCACAACAGCTAAAGGTCACTTTGCTCGACGGCTCACAACTCGCCTGTAGTAACTCAGCAATTTCGGGCGTGGTCGGGCCTAATTTGTCCGGCAACTGCTCGGCCCAGATAATCGGCAAGGCCAACAATCGCGCTCCTTCAATGATCCGTTTCTGGTTGGCAAACATGGTTTCTTTGTCATACATCAGTTGGGCCAACTTGCCTTGCACGTCAATCACCAGCAAGGCGGTATTGTGTATCTTTAACATTGAAATTCCTTTGATTTTAGATTTATACTAGGGTCAATTTAAGGGTTTGAAAATTTTAAGAGGGTGTTTATTGCCAATATTGTTCAGTCTTTCAGTCAGTAAGCTGAGTACAGGACAAAAAAAGATTGAACTTGTTACAGAAGAAAAAAGGGACACGGATTAACACGGATACACACAGATAAGCCTAAAAAATCAGTGTGTATCCGCGTTTATCCGTGTCCTAACTGTTTTGTCCGGTACTTAGGTCAGTAAGACATCAGGTTTGATATTATTGCTGTCCATTGTAACACAATTTAGGCCAGACGAAAAGTTTTAAGGATAAAAAAACACCGTGTAACTTGCTATAAAATAGCCAAACGGACGAGGCCGTTTGATTCCAAATCCTAAGACCGTTGTCTCGCCGACAGCCAAGCGACGGTTAAGATAACGTCTTAAAGTCTTGTAAGAGCTAATTAGCTGACAGTTACATTTGCCTAAGTCATGTTATAATAGAAGCAATTACTGATAGTACTTTGTACTGTTTTGCTTACATAAAAGGAGACAACTCATGACATCTTGGGCCAATTTTCGTGTTTATATCAGCATTATTAGTTTGTTAGGCTTGATCTTAGCCTGCAACGGATCACAAATTAAACAGATTACCATTTCATCCACAGGGGTGGAGGTGGTGACGGAACAGAACCAGCCTCAATCGGCTTTCTCAACGGCAGATGACCTCAAGACACCGCGTAACATTATCCCCAGAGAAATCGTTCCGATTATCGGGCTAATTCAGCAAGCCCATCAGACCTTGATATCGATTCAACAACAGTCCATCCAGCCGACCTTGCCGGTTGAGACGTTGGAGATACCAGTCAACTCGGCTGACCTGACTATGCCCACAGATGAGCTTATCCCCATGACCGAGGCAGAGTTGGACGCGATGTGGTCGCCGAAAACCATCAGCCCTGATGAAACATTAGCCGATTCAATCTCCGTCGAGAACGAGAGCATGGCGACGACTGAGACCGCCCCCTCAGCCCGTCCGGTTGCCAACGTTGAGGTGATTCCAGCCTCGTCATCAGTAGCCTCATCACCAGTAGAATCGCACAATACCCTACAACCTATCTCAGCCTTAACCGACACCCAAACCGTATCCAACAGCTTTAATATTTTGCTGATGGGGGCGGACAAACGCCCCGGCGGTAATGTCGGACGCTCCGATACGATTATCGTAGTCAGCATCAACCCGCTTTCCAAAACAGTCGCCATGCTCTCCTTTCCGCGGGATTTGTGGGTCACGATTCCCAACTACGGAACCCATCGCATCAACGCTGCCTACCTGCTCGGTGAGCGAACCTCGCCTAATGGGGGCGGGATTCGGCTGATGCAAGAAACTATCGAGCAGAATTTTGGCCTCAAAACCGATTATCATGCCCAAATTAATTTTGATGGGTTTGAGCGGGTAGTTGATACACTCGGCGGCATTGAACTAGATATTCCCGAACTGCATGATACGGCTCGGTTTTACGGGTTCACGCCATCTTACATCAACAAAGCCAGCCACTACAGTTTTATTCCGAGTCGTGTGGTTGATGCGGGCAAACCAACAGCCAACGCCTCTGAGTTGATTACCCAAACCCTCGTCTTTACCTCCGATGCACAACTGAGCCAGATTATGCCGGAACCGGGCTATCGCATGGTCTATCTGGAAGCGGGTCGGCAGGTGATTGACGGCGAGACCGCTCTCCAGTATGCTCGTAGTCGAGCCTCGGTGACGGCTGACTTTGCTCGCATGAAACGTCAGCAAGCGATTCTGTTAGCCATTCGAAAACAAGCTTTGCAAACCGACGTGTTACCCCGTATCCCCGAACTGTGGAGCGACCTGCATGATACCATTCAAACCGACCTGTCGCTTTTGCACATCATCAAACTAGCTTCCATCGCCAAAACGATTCAACTCGACGGCATCCAAACCGCCACCATCGACCACACCATGACCAACGATTATCGCACTGATAAAGGGGCGCGGGTGTTACTGCCTGATTATGAAAAAATCGGTGAGTTGATTGAGGAAATGTTCGAGGATTGAGGACTTGCGGTCTACTGAAACTCAACCATCTGCACCGCCAGATTTTCAAACCCATCATCAAGGGCATAATAGACCACAATTTGTAAGGCATCGGGCCTAACAGGCAGGGGCAAGGCGTATACATCGGCCACAAGTTCGCTCGGTTGCCATTGGCTGGTTGGGTATAAACCCCAAACTGGCTGATGGTCTTGAATTAGGGGAGTGTCATTCAGGCTGATGGGTTGCCCATCTCGCATGGGGCGCACCGAGATGGTGTAGTCGGCGGATAGGGACTGGTCGGTTTGCCAATAGAGGGTGATCTGCGTGTTGGGGTTGTAGTCGTTTGCAGGGCTGATATGATAACCTTGTAAGGTAAGTAAATCTCCGAAGGGCAGGGGAGATGGCGTGGCTTTGCCCAGTAGTTCGGTCAGCGGGTTGTCGGTTAGCATGATGATTTGCTCGCCGAGGGCATGGGGATGGTGGCGACTCAAATCAAGCTGAGTGGGGTTGGCGGCATGGGCACGGCGGGTTAGATAGTGGGGTAGCAATGGCGTATCACCCTTCTCGCTGAGATGCATGGTCGGAGCTAGTTGCCACATGGTTTGCAGATATTGCAGGGCCACTCGCTCCTCAAAATCGGTGAGTAAGGTGATGTCCGCGGGTGGCTGGTCGGCCAGAATCAGCCACCCGAGATCGAGGCCGGTATCGGTGGGCTGATTCCGCTGGTTGGCTTGGGGCAGATTGGCGATCAGGTGGTAGCAAGCCAAAATCAGCATGATGAGGTTGGCGATGGTGTATAGGGGAGACAGAAAACTTAAATCATTCCTAATTTTCTCGTTTATGCCTGAATAAGTACAGAAACGAGAGATAATTATTTCTTTCCACGTACTGAAGTTCAATAGAGAAATCGAGTTTTTACTTAGCCAACGATTGAGCGCGGCCACGCCCGCGGCCACACCAATCAAAAAAATAGGATAGGCTGGGATGATGACCTGAAACCAGTTGCCGAAGCGGTAGGCCCAACAGAAGAGCATGTAAATCGACAAGGTGCTATACAAAAAGATCGCCCGTCGCCAACCTAAAAACGCAATCCCTAACAAACCGCCTATGAGGATGATCAAAGTTAACTCTTGCCCCATCAAGGCCGGAAACTCGGTGGTGAAAAACTGCTCTAGCGACAGCCCGGGCCCTAACTCGTCTTGGCCTTGTTGAATGGTGATGAAGTCGGTGAACCAGTCCCAAGCGGTGGCCCACTCGCCCTCGCCGCGCCATTCAGGGTGTTGCGTTCCACGGATAAAAATATAGGCGTAACTCAGGAGCGGTAGCGCAGTCACTATGATGGCCTGTCCGATTAGTTTTGGTTGTTTGAGGTAGATTAATAGCATGCTTGGCGTTAAAACCCCCGCACTGTGTGAGAATATAGGCTGGATGCCTGCGCTCCCAGTGGAGGATGGTCGCCAAAAGATAAACCAGAGTAAGGGGGGCAAAATAAAGAGGGTGGTCAGCATGTTGGCCAGCATGGTTCCGCTGAGAAAGGCCATCCACAGCAAGAGGTCGTTGCGGGGTGTCTTGTTCCAGCGAAAGGCCAGCCAAATCATCAGCAATGTTTGAAAGACTGCGCTGGTGTATTGCTCGGTGGTGACACTGTAGTACCAGAAAAAGTAGGTACTGGCATAAAACAAGGTCAACCAACCGGCCAACGTCCAATGACAGAGTCGGCGTAGAATCAGGTATAGCACCATCAGCGAGGCCAAGCCCCACATGGTCGAGTAGAGCGAGAGCCGTTGAGTCGGGTTGAGCCAACTGTTGCCTAACATAGCACTCAAGCGGAACCATAGCCAACCGCCCATAGTGTAGAGCGGATAACCGGGCGCATTGCTAGGCCGAGCCTCCACTTGGGCATACTGGTGAGTAATCAGATCGCCGCCGGTCAACTCATCGGGACGAAGGCCGTTATCCAGCGTCAGCAGATAGAGCAGGGCTACCGCCATCAACCCGATTAGAGTGACCCAACGTTCTGTTGACTTGAATAGGGAATCAAAAGTTGGTTGCTTCATTAAACCATTAAACTATGAACTATGCCAAACAGTGGCGAGATGGCCCTTGTTCCCAAACTCAGTTTGGGAACACAATTGTTCAAGCAAACCCTGTTTGCGACTTGCAACATGCCAGAAACAGAGTTTCTATGGCAAAATACGTTCCCAATCTGGAGATTGGGAACGAGGGGTGAACGGTTATTCTGTGTCCAACACCTGCGAGATATTACGTTTCGTTGAACCACTGGTTCAACGAATTAATGCAAATAGTATTATTTTATTACCATTTAGCATCGTAAATCAAAATTAGAAGGAGTTATGACATCAAAACCGTCGCCCCCACCTTAGCCAGTGTGGGGGGATGAAGTACCATGTTGGTGTATGAAGCGTTGGCCATCGGGCAATCGCACTCACCTTGATAGATGCTCTGACGCAAATTAGCCATATCGTCGCCACGCCAAATTGGGCGAATATCGTAGTTATGTTCGCGCAGATTGCCCACATCCTCGGCCCGAATGCAACAACTCCACACATCGCCATTGGGAGCAATTTGGCAACTGGCCCAACCGGCATAACATGGGATTACCTGCCGATGTTCGTACAGAGTACGTTTCGCCAGTTGATAATACTCGGCTCGGAAGGCTTGGGTGATTTTGGCAAACCCCGATACTGGTCTAGCTTTGGCCCGTTGGCTTAAAAAGTCGGCAATCGGGCCGTATGTTTGGGCTGTGGGGGTAATGTTCCAGCCCACCGTATCCAGTTCCACCCGTTCTTCGGCAACCTCGGTGATGTAACTGTCCGGCTCTAAAAACTCCAATCCGGCATAGATATGAAGAAAGCGATTGATATTATATTTTGAGATAACTGTGTGGGTGCTTAACACCAAATTTCGATGCTCTTTTTGTAGCTCTTTTAAGGCTGACCATGTTTTTAGGGCCTTCTGCCAATTGCCCGGCACCATACGAATTGTGTCATGTCGTTCGCCCACATCATCCAAAGAGAGGTTGATTCCGATTTTGGCTTTGGGCGCGCCAAGACACAGTTTATCAACTTGGCTGATAATTCGTTTGGTCAAAATACCGTTGGTTGGGATGGTAATCACCGAAGGCTGACAATGCTTATAAGCGGACAAGGCTATGTCAGCCGTCTCTTTACGGAGGAACGGTTCGCCCCCCGTAAAGGTAAAATAAAGCGGGCCGCGCCCTAGATGGGCGAAGGTTTTATCCCACTCCTCAAGGGTCATATCGTCATTCGGTTTGCGCCATACATCACAAGTTTGGCACTTGCTATTACACCGATAACTGACACTAACCACCACCGAGAACGGAAGTACCTCCGGCCAGCCAAATTTCCGATAACTCCAGTAAAACGGAAGTTTTGCAAGTAATTTGAGCATAAGAGCTATTAATCTCGGTCGCGGTCGCGATTGGTGGCCGCCTCTCGTGCCCGTTCAGCCACATCAGCCTTGGTTAAACCAATCCAACGTTTGGCCGGTTTAGGATTTTTTAATTTTTCTTTTAGATCATCAATGACGGCTAAAACCTCATCCTTATTTTTGGTCGTCGGAAGCAACTCCAAAAACTGTTCAAAATCTTTAATGGCATTTTGGTACTCTTTCATCTCTTTATAGGCTACACCTCGGTCATAATAAGCAATCGTACAATCGGGGTCTAAATCAATTGCCTTAGTAAAGTTTTTAATCGCTAGATCATACCGTCCAGAGCTACTATATACGAGACCTCGCTCATAGTGTACCTGCCGATATTGCATTGTTAAACTTAAATCCATGAATATTCTCCTTTGATTTTCAAGCTTGTTCTAGTTGTTTAACATCGTTTAACATCATGCCACCACAGATTCGTTTGGGCTGGTTGGCTACCAACGTAAGCCATGTAACACGGCCTTTAGGCTGTGTACGGACAGGTTAAAGCCTATCCTACGAGACTGTCGCTAGTTTGATCAGTACGGTTGCCCAAACCGACTAGCATGTTCCCGGCGGTTTTCAAATAATATGGGAAACGCATCCAAGTATCTTTCCGCTTTAAAATACGAGCCACTCGATGGGGACGCAGATAAAAACGCCGATGTGCCTCGTGGAACTTTTTCTCGACAATCTCTTTTCCTAGATCGCCAAAGGCAAAATGTGCCTTGTCACTTTGAATCGCTAACTGTGACCAGTCCATGTTATCCGAGAAAATATCACCGTGTTTTTTTAGAATTTCCCACATCGCTGTGCCGGGGAACGGCGCGGCCATCATAAAATGGGCCAAATCCGGGTCAAGTTCTAAGGCTAGGCTGATGGTTTTGTCCATCGATTCAACCGTTTCACCCGGCATGCCAAAGATGAAAAAGCCCATTGTTTCCAACTTAGCCGCTTTTGCATGACCCATCGCTTGACGCACCATGTCAACCGTTTGCCCTTTTTTGATGACATTTTGCAACATCCAATCGTCACCGTTTTCAATGCCAAAACCAACCCGCTTACAACCGGCTTGTTTCATCAGACCAAACAGTTCCCGATCAGTATTGTTAACCTTCATGCCATGCACCGTCACCCACGGCACATGATTGATATTGGCCTTAATCACGGCCCGACACAGTTCTTTGGCTCGGTCACGATTATGGTTCCAAATATCATCCGTCACCCCAATTTCGGTAGCCCCCAAATCTTTGACCAGCCATTCCCATTCGGCGACCACATTATCGACACTGCGCGCCCGCCATGTATCGCCCGTAACCGGTTTGGAGCAGTAGATACATTTATAGGGACAGCCCCGCGAGGTGACAATGGTGTAGGTTCGGGAGGTCATGTCCAATCCTTCGGTCAACGGATTTAGATTGGTGTAGCGGTCAATCTTGAACATGTCATGGGCTGGAAAGGGAATCGCGTCAATATCATTCGGCAATACCCGTGCCATGTTATGCACTATTTTACCATCTTGATTACGCCATGACAACCCCATGATTGATCTCCACCCAGCTTCATCATGAAACCATTGCGGCTTGAGTTCGGTTGGCTGACGTTGCCCGTTTCCGTCGCCATTTCTACTTTGATGAGACGGCGAAATATTGGAGATTGGCGGCAGGTTTCTAGCTTGACGAATCTCAGCCTCTTTTTCTAAGGCTCGCATAATTTCGATGATAGTATACTCCGCCTCACCGCGCACGACTAAATCAACCGCGTCTTTGTGCATTGATTCATCCGGCATGAGAGTCAGATGCGGGCCGCCCAAAATGGTCAGGGCACCCCGTCGTTTGGCTTTTTCTGCCGCTTCCCATGCATTAACCACCAATGGCGTGGGGGCAGACAGGCCCACGATGTCATGCGGATCGCGGGTCAACCGTTCATCAAGCGTCTCAACTTCGACCTCAATCGAGGCATCCCAAAGATCAACCTTGTAGCCGTGCGCCCGTAGACTCCCGGCCAAATACCCCAATCCCATGTGAATATGTTTGCGACTGTTCCAAACATCCGATTCTGGACTAGCTAATAATATTTTCAATCTATCTCATCCTAAATTATTGATGTACTGCTGTAACTTTCTCTGCGAAATCTTGATATATTTCTCAGTGATAATCTCAGCCATCTCTTCTTTCGACAATCGCACCCGCAAAATATCCAACGCATCTTCGGGCGACTGTCCGTAAGCTAACTTCTGTTTACCGTTTTTCATGTCAAACAGATACATATAGTGTGGATTGCTAAAACTGCTCATGGTTTAATTAAGAATTAAGAGTTAAGAGTTAAGAATTCTCAACTCTTAGCTCTTATTACACGTCATCGAGACATTTGATTTTAGATGGTGATGCCCTATTGACTGATAAGCTCATATCAACGGTTCTATGCAACACTACTCCATTTGGTTATTGGGCCATTTTATTTACCCATTGCTCAATCATTACCCGCAACCCTTTTAAAAGGGCAAATACCTCAAAAATACCATCCTGGGTCACATCATAAGCCGGACTAATCGCATAATCGCGCTCTTTCAAGGTCATAAAAAACCAGTTTCTCCCTAAGACATAACAGCCGTATACCGGATATTGATGTTGGTTTAACTCTTGAGCCACCAACATGGCCGCTAAACACTGAGCCACCGGATCGCCTTCGGGGTCTTTTTCTGGTTTGTACTCTTGCAAACAAAAGTAGGGCACTTCTGGTTCACGCCGCCCATAGGCGATAATACCATCAGGGCGACCTGATAGCTTCGTGCCACTAACGATACCTGATAGAGGACGTTGAGCAAACAGATTGAATTTCTGACCCTCAAATTTTATCAGCTGAAGTATCGGCCCAATAAAGTTCATAGACAATTCTGTTTCATTCCAGTGCAAGATATTATAACGAACGGTCTCTTGATAGGACTGTAGACTTTTTCGTTCAAAATCGGAGGCTGCGACTTGATTGTCCACCCAATGAGTCAAAGCTGGCATGGTATCACATTGGGTTAACTGGAACTGTTTTTCTAGTTTAGCTAAATTCCAGTCGCTAAATCTGCTCATAACTACTCCTTATTAAATGTAGGACACAATCTCAGCTAACTCACCACAACAAAAAGTTCACCTACTCAGAAATTGGTGGGAATTAGGGGTACTCAGTGAATTACAAAATCATTCAAACTGTCACTAGTCATCAAATTTTCAACATGTCGGAAATGTTTATCATAGGTAAATACGGCTAAATCATGTTGGGCTATCACCTTAAGCCGAGACATGTAGCACAAAGATTGTGCTACGATTTCGTAAGTTGGTAGCCGAACATGGAATTCAAAGAAACAAAGGCTACGTTCATTCGCATATTTGCTCATTCACTTAATTCAATAGCCTCAATTTCTTCAACTGTGAGGTCGGTTAAGTCTCTAATTTCTGCGACATTGTATCCTTTGGCCTTCATTTTGCAAGCCATATTAATAGCTTTATGCTTTTCACCCTTCTCGTGACCTTCTTTGTGACCTTCTTTGTGACCTTCTTTATGACCTTCTTTGTGACCTTCTTTGCGACCCTCCTCCCGAGCATGCGTAATGGCTCCCCGCTCATCCTGTATTCGCATCCCTCGATACTCATAAGCCTCCAAATCATCTTGGCTCCAACCAAGCTGCTCTGCTGTCTTGTAGGCATCCTGCAAGCTGGGGTCATCAGCATGCTCCGGTATTACATCCAAATCATCTGCATGTTTGATGAAATATACCCATTTCTCCAACAATGTCGTGACTTCATGCTCTTTTTTGTCAAAGTTTGGTAACTCAATAAAGTTCAACTCCAAATCCTTGAACTCTTGTCGATGCGTTTCTGTATCTAAGATTTGATGACGGCTCAGGTAAGGTCTGGCGGCACCTTTCTTTCTCCCAAATAAAACGAAGTCCAACACCCCAATAAAAAAGACTTGATTCAACTTGGGATAATCCTCCCCTCGTTTTATTTGGGATGAGTAGGCTTTGGCTAGATAGTAAGCAAACCGTTTGCGGACACCACTGGTGTAAGATATCTGCATCTCCACGATGAAGGTGACACCTCGCTCATCGGTGGCTCGCACATCCAGAATGGTGGTTTTCAGCTTCTCGAGTTTGGGGGTCTGGTAGGGATTGAGAATCCGAACCGATTGGATCGCTTTTTCGTCTTTCAGACCCAACACCGCATTAAGAAAACTAATGAGGATGTTGGTTTTGTTTTGACTACCAAATATCTTTCTAAATGCAACATCATTTTTGGGATTAACAAATTTCATGGTAATTACTCCTTTTTAAAATCAAATTTCGCGTTCTTCTATCTTGACTGAGCCGGTTAATAATTCCGGTATTTTACACGATTATCTCGGTGACGGTGAAGCGTTCAACATTTCGTCTAGAGTCCACGGTGGGTCAGGATACACTTAATTCGATAGCCTCAATTTCTTCAACAGTAAGATCGGTTAAGTCGGCAATTTCTGCGGCATCGTATCCTTTGGCCTTCATTTTGCAAGCCATTTTAATAGCTTTATGTTTTTCACCCTTCTCGTGACCTTCTTTGTGACCTTCTTTGTGACTTTCCTTGCGACCCTCCTCCCGAGCATGCGTAATGGCTCCCCGCTCATCCTGTATCCGCATCCCTCGATACTCATAAGCCTCCAAATCATCTTGGCTCCAACCAAGCTGATCTGCTGTCTTGTAGGCATCCTGCAAGCTGGGGTCATCAGCATGCTCCGGTATTACATCCAAATCATCCGCATGTTTGATGAAATATACCCATTTCTCCAACAATGTCGTGACTTCATGCTCTTTTTTGTCAAAGTTTGGTAACTCAATAAAGTTCAACTCTAAATCCTTGAACTCTTGACGATGCGTTTCTGTATCTAAGATTTGATGACGGCTCAGATAAGGTCTGGCGGCACCTTTTTTTCTCCCAAATAAAACGAAGTCCAACACTCCAATAAAGAAGACTTGGTTCAACTTGGGATAATCCTCTCCTCGTTTTATTTGGGATGAGTAGGCTTTGGCTAGATAATAAGCAAACCGTTTGCGGACACCACTGGTGTAAGATATCTGCATCTCCACGATGAAGGTGATACCTCGCTCATCGGTGGCTCGCACATCCAGAATGGTGGTTTTCAGCTTCTCAAGTTTGGGAGTCTGGTAGGGATTGAGAATCCGAACCGATTGGATCGCTTTTTCGTCCTTCAGACCCAACACTGCATTAAGAAAACTAATGAGGATATTGGTTTTGTTTTGACTACCAAATATCTTTCTAAATGCAACATCATTTTTGGGATTAACAAATCTCATGGTAATTACTCCTTTTTAACATTTTGTTAAACGGTATTAATGCCTTGCTACCCGACAAAAGGCTATGTTCATTCGCATATTCGCATATTTGCTCATTCACTTAATTCGATAGCCTCAATTTCTTCAACAGTAAGATCGGTTAAGTCGGCAATTTCTGCGGCATTGTATCCTTTGGTCTTCATTTTGCAAGCCATTTTAATAGCTTTATGCTTTTCACCCTTCTCGTGACCTTTTTTGTGACCTTCTTTATGACCTTCCTCGTGACCTTCCTTGTGACCTTCTTTATGACCTTTTTTGTGACCTTCCTTGCGGCCCTCCTCCCGAGCATGCGTAATGGCTCCCCGCTCATCCTGTATCCGCATCCCTCGATACTCATAAGCCTCCAAATCATCCTGGCTCCAACCAAGCTGATCTGCTGTCTTGTAGGCATCCTGCAAGCTGGGGTCATCAGCATGCTCCGGTATTACCTCTAAATCGTCCGCATGTTTGATGAAATATACCCATTTCTCCAACAGTGTCGTGACCTCATGCTCTTTTTTGTCAAAGTTTGGTAACTCAATAAAGTTCAACTCCAAATCCTTGAACTCTTGTCGATGCGTTTCTGTATCTAAGATTTGATGACGACTGAGATACGGTCTGGCGGCACCTTTCTTTCTCCTAAAGAAAACGAAGTCCAATACCCCAATAAAGAAGACTTGGTTCAACTTGGGATAATCTTCTCCTCGTTTTATTTGGGATGAGTAGGCTTTGGCTAGATAATAAGTAAACCGTTTGCGGGCACCACCGGTGTAAGATATCTGCATCTCCACGATGAATGTGACACCTCGCTCATCGGTGGCTCGCACATCCAGAATGGTGGTTTTCAGCTTCTCAAGTTTGGGAGTCTGGTAGGGATTGAGAATCCGAACCGATTGGATCGCTTTTTCGTCTTTCAGACCCAACACCGCATTAAGAAAACTAATGAGGATGTTGGTTTTGTTTTGACTACCAAATATCTTTCTAAATGCAACATCATTTTTGGGATTAACAAATCTCATAGTAATTACTCCTTTTTTACGTTTTGTTAAGCAAATATATATTTTGCCCCTTTTGATTTAGAACGCGGATTCGGTGAATGAAACGGAGGCTATTCGCCATTCGCACTCTTTTATTCCCGAACAATGCTATTATTATACCCGTAACTACCGCAATATCAACGGCAAATAAACCCGTCGATCATCAACCATCGTAAAGCAGACCTCCTGCGTGGTAATCGTTCGCCTGTATTGCTTGAGGTATTACGGCGTTTATTAAGCAAACTATTATCGACGACAGCAAAGAATGTAATGAAGAATAGCGATTTCTGCTCAAATTTTGTATAATTAACGGCAAAATAAAATAGCTCATTTCATTAACTTGAGAGCAATTATGCCCCCATTGAAAAGTAGTAAAATCACAGCGCAAACGAGGTCGCCCACTAACATATAAAGAGAAGTGGTCGGGTGGGAGCGTCTGCATAATAAACTCCTTTTTTCTGACGCTAACGGAATCTTTGGCGGGAACACTACAGCGGATACTTCAAAACTCAACGAATATATGGTAGTGGTGCAGGACTACCCAGTAATTATATACGATGAAAACTATCCGTTCCGCAGTTAACTATCCGTTGTAGTATTGATTCCGGCTAAACCAAAGAAAAAGTTAGCATCAGCCTTTTTTAAGGGGGAATAATTTTTTACAAATATATTCGGCTAACCCCTCGATACAGGTCAATATCAAATACAATTTCGGCTAACTTTTCGGCACATCTTTGGCGATAATCTCGATCAACTAAAACCCGATCCATATTGCCGATGGTCAATATCGGTAAATTATTTGGGGTTATCAAACGGCGTATAACCAATTCAAGGGACATTGCCCCATCTTTCGTGGTTCTGTTACCCGTTAACAATAGATATTCTCGTTCCTGACAAAAACGCCACACCGTTTCATCATCAGCACCATAGTCTAAATCGATATCAGCAAAGGTTTTTAAGGTCAATCCCAACAGTTCTACAAAGTCAAGATATTGCAAGGTATGAAATATCGCTTTGGCATGCCCTGTGCAGTTTTCATCGCTCAAAATAACCTGTTTCATTGAAGTGTCTGAGTTTTTTGGGTTAAACGATCTTTTCTAAGGTGTTGATAAAAAACCGTCCGTTCAGGAGTCATCGGGAGTTGGGCTATTTTTTGTTCCACTTCAGCCTGAATAGTTTTGTGATAACGTTCCTGCTCGGCCTTTTGTCGTAATATCTCTTTCAACTCGACTTGTAATCGTTGTTGATGTTGTTCGATATAATCCAAAGCAATCTGAACCTGAACCGGATTAAGGTTGTATGTTACACAAATCCGAAACAGATCATGCCCCTTATTTTTTGCCTGCAATACATCATAAACGGATGAACGGCTATGACTGATGAGCGGACCTAAATTAGTTTCTAAAATACGATAATTTAGAATAATTTCTGTTTTTGTTTGAACTTGGGAAGTAATTTGTTCTTCATGGGTTAGGGTTGTTTTCATTTGCTAGCCTCCTTAAATTTATGCAACATCTGCTGAAGGTGCTAGGTGCTTGTCCGACCAACACCTCTCAGGCTTTAACCAGCGCTTCTTCATACGAAACATTCGTATAATTTTGTCCCACATCATTATTAACTTGCTGATCATACTTACCAGCCAACAGTTCGCGATAAAACTGATAGTCGATGCCCTTCACTTTTTCATCGCCGGGGAAACGGTGATAGTTTCCTTTAGACATCAGGCTCTTCCCTTCGGCAATCAGTTGATACCCCAAGGCGGATCCGGGATAAGGGGCATAGTATGAGATGGAGGGGAAGACGTACTTCATGGTTTTGAGCATGCGAATCGTCTTGAAGGCATCCTCATGGGTTTCGCCGGGAATGCCCATCATAATATTGGCCCAGAACATGGGCGGTTTTTTACCCTCTCGTTCAAAATCAGTCCCAATTTTGTTGATTAGGTCGATGGAAAATCGGTTATCTTCTTCGGTACACTCTTTGTTGAGTAGGCGCAGAATTCGGTCACTGCCCGATTCAAACCCAATCGAGATAATCGACCAGTTGGTCTCACGCACAAGGGCTTCAAATAAATCGGGCCATTGTCGAATCGTGTCAGAGCGCCCCGCGGCCCAGTAAGGCCACACTTTATTGGCTCGTTTGGGATACTTTTCAATCCACTCTTTGAGCCAGTGCGGATGCTGAAAGAACATCGAGTCGTGAATGACAAACGAGCCAACCCCATATTTTTCATCTAGTTCGTTCAACTCATCAATCACCATGTCAACAGGTTTACGTCCCATGCTAGGAATATATGAGTTTTCGTTACAAAAAACACATTGCCAAGGGCAAACGCGGCTTGTCAAAATAGTGGCGACGGGTGGTGGCCCCCAGCCACATTCCGGTTCCATGGGCCAGTTAAAGTTTTCTTGCAAGCGACGATGGGGTTTCGGCCATAATGTGCGATCAATAGTCGGCCAATCGGACATGGATTTGGCTCCGATGCCGATAAAACTACGCTCAAATGAGAGCGGGTCTTTCACTAGGTCAACGATGACCCCTTCGCCGGGTCCTTGGCAGACTCGGTCAAATTGTGGTACGGCTAACATTTCGTCAACCGCGACGGTGGCATGCATACCGCCTGCCAAAATAATACCGTTAGGGTTGACTTCTTTGAAAATTTGGGCCGCTCGCCGTGCTACGGGGAAAGTGTAGCTACGAATATTCATAATCAGGGTTTGATAACCAGCCATCTGACGGCGCAGTTTGTCCCACGTAGTGACGGCGCGGGTCGATAAGATATCGGTTTTTATATCATTCTGATATAGAATCGTCCGTAATAGTCCCAAACCATGATCCTGCCACTGCTCATGCGGCCCATCGGGATTGACCAGATCGCCCAAATCACCCAAATCGAGCCAAACGATGTCCGAAGTTTTGCGATGATGTGGGGCTAAGGTCAGCTTATTCTCCACATGTTCCCGGCCAACAATGGCCGAATCTCGTAACTCGTTGGTTGTTTTGATTAAGGTTCGTTTCGTTTTTCTAGCTATTGCTCTCAACATACTATTTACATCTCCTAATGGACGTGTTTCGTATTGCCCCAGAGTTGACAGGTTTTCCGACGCGAAACTAGTACAGCTTGAACTAATTAACATAAAAGAACACAGAGTTCACAAATAAAAAGCGTTTCTCTGTGAAACTCCGTGCTCCTCCGTGTCCTCTGTGTTACTATAGATGTTCGTAGTAGTTTAGTGCCTTTGAGGGCGATGAATCGCCTACTACAAACGACTTATGGTGTTACTATTTTTAACAAGGCTTTACACTTCGTATTTTATTCAGTAATCAAAAAGAATATCGAGCCTTTGGCAACTCCAGTGTCCATGCCTTCAGTACTGTTGGCACTGCCCATAGCATGCACCGGCTCAAGGAATGGACGTGCCTGTTCATCATAATCTGCTTTGTCTGCTGGTGACATGTTATCTTCTATGAGAGGGCGTAATTTATCAAAATTAACATAAAAATACCCTGTATTGCTTGACGGCAGATGGGCTTGGATGGCCTTAAAGTTCGCATCATCAGCCAATGAATTTTGAGAGGCATTACCCAACGCTTTCACCGCATCCTCAGGATAGGCGGATACGAAGTAGTCGTTATGAAATCCGTAATAACCACCCGTCGGCTCACCCATAAAATCGAGGGCCTCGTTGAGTTCAATGCCTTGCACGGTGGCTGGTTCAAACTCAATAAGACCGCCCGTCTGCTCCAGCATCACATCAATCATTTTTTGCACTTTAGTTTTAGCATCACCAACATCGTTACTCCCAATGAGTATGTATCCCCCTGCTGGTGGAGAAAACTCATCAGCAGGTTCGGCTTCAACGCCAACAATGGCGTACTCACCTGTCATCCACGAGAAGATATCCTCATCAATATTAAGCCCGACCTCTTGTTCAAAATCTTGCATTGTTTCGGAAAAATCAGGATTCTCTTCTAAACTGACTTTGCTTTGCTCCCAAATGCGTTTTAAGGAAAAAGAACTTATGGAGAATAAAGCATCAGCCGGAATATTTGCTAAGATAGCGTTCGGTGATGGGTCTTGTTTTAGCGCGGTTTTCATATCCTCACTCAACATATCAGCATCAAAATTAACCACCATATCGAACTGAATACCATCTGCCTCTAATAAACCCATTACGGCAATCGCTTTGAAGGCTTTCACATTTTGAAGTTGCTCCGGCGGCAATGGAACGGCAGCCTCATCAAGCATGATATCCATCATGCTTGTGACCTCAACATAAATTGTACTGATGCCATTGGTCGGCATTTCGCTGACGATTTTGGCATAGTTTGGATTATCGACCAACGATTTGGCCTCACTTCCTTTTGATTTATCAACTATGCCCTTGATCATATCTTTGTTACTGCTAATTACCACCAAATCGTTAATGGTGGCGATTATCATTTCATCATAATCGCCAGTGGTTTGAGGTTGGACATGGAGCGTGACCCCTTGATACTCCTCATTGGTGAACGGTTCATTCTTCGGATTATTAACCTCTTGACTGACAAACGCATTTGAGGCCGCTAGGTCGCGGGACTGCATCGAGATGATGAGATCGGGCGTATCATTACTCTGTTCAGCCACCGCATCAGCAAAACGAGGCATGGCAATGACTACCTCTGTCCCTAACCAAGGCAAAATATCCTCTCTAAAGTTGACTTCTGAATCACTCTTTATCTCTTCTTCGGCGTTATCAAGAATGGCTCTAATCTCTGGATTATCAAGATAAAGCGTCTTTAAATTCTGATAGCCAGGGATGGCTTGAACGTTGGGGGTAAAGGCCATGTAAAGCTGAGTATCTTCGGGCAACAGTTGGGCCGTTTTTTGAGACTGTTTTGTACCCATAACGGCTTGCAAATCATCCTGATACGTATAGACTACACCTCCAATACAGACCAGTCCAATACAAACTAATACGAGGAGTGCGACAACCGCACCCATAATTTTTTTACCGTCCATTAAAAAATCTCCTTAAAAGTTAGTTATATGTGATGATTATATAAAAGAAAAATTTGAAATTTATTGATACATTCCAAGTTAATGTTTTATAAATCCTTTAACATAGGATTGTACTCTAAGTTCAAGAAATTGACCAATTTTAGGTTAAGAGGCTAAAGTTTGATTTTTTCCGTTGTTCGTAACCAAACAGCAAAAATGATGGCAACAAACGATAAGAGCGCGGAGCCTAGAAAAATCTCGTTCATGATTTGAGCCGTAATTCCGCTGATATGGCGGCCCAGTTCCGTCAGTTCGTAGGCTTGACTCAACACATCGAATCGATGTAAGCCCCATGCGGTTAGGCTCGACAGGCCGACGCTCATGCCCATCAGCCGGAAAATCACCACCAGACCAGAGGCCACGCCGCGCAACTCGGCCCGCACCGCGTTGATAACTGCTGTGCCGACGGGGGCGATTACCAAACCGAATCCCATGCCCGCGATCATCAAATGGAACCCCATCACCATGTAGGTCGCTTCGGTTGACCAACCATTCATCAGATAGAAGCCGACTCCCATCAAGAACAATCCCGCAATGGTCGGCAGACGATAGCCCGTCCTCGCACAGAGCCAGCCGCCAACGATTGATAAAACTGACATCGCGCCGGTCAAGGCCGACAAAATTTGACCACTGCTCATGGCGGCGGTTTTGATGAAATCTTCCATCGTCGTGCCGACAGCCAACACTCCATTGACAAATAGTGGTACACCGACCATGGCAATCATCAGTACAAAACCAACCACAAAGTTGATGAGGCAGGCTAGGGTAAAGTTGGGGATGGCGAACATACGAATCTCGATGATGGGGTTGCTGACTTGACGCTCGACGATAACGAAAATTAGCAAAGCCAAACTACCGCCCATAATATAAGGCAAAACCTGTTGCCATGTCGGTATCGGCGTGGAGAAGTCGAAACTGACTCCGGTGGCCGCTTGCCCGCCACTTTTTGCCAGACCGATGTTGAGCAAGGTCAGGGCTAGACTGAGCAGAATCGCACCCAACCAATCTAAACCGCCTGACTCGGCATGTTCTGATTGGTCGGTTGGTTTGAGCAACATCCATCCGGCCAGAATTGTCAGCAGGCTGATGGGAATGTTGATGTAAAACTGCCATTGCCATGTGAAATAGTTGACCCAAAACGCGCCATATAGCGGGCCAATAATCCAGCCTAATGTATCGACCGCGCCCAGAATTCCCAAGGCGAAGGCCCGTCGCTCTTCGGTGAACACGTCGCCTACCACAGCCATCGCCACGGGAACAACTCCGCCACCACCGATTGCCTGAATCACACGGGAAAATATCAAAAAGTTGAGGGTAACTTCATGTACCGTAGTACTCTTATCAATATAGTTCTCAATAAGCGAGAATATCATGGTTCCAAGCGTGATTGATTGAGCTACTATGAGCGATCCGACGGCAAATAAAGCCATGCAACCGATAAAGACCGCTCGCCGCCCATACAGGTCAGAGATGCGGCCCATCAGAGGCATGGCCACGACATGGGTAATCAGATAGGCGGATATAATCCACGAGGCATCATCCAATCCGGCCGGAAGCGGAATCTCGAAATCGAAAATCATCTGCGGCAACATAGTCGAGATGACCGTCAAATCATCGGCGGCGATAAAGACCCCAAAGGAGACGAGGGCCAGAACAAGGTAGGGATGCTGGTTGGTCATATTAAGCGTTAAACAATCTCCTGTAGTTCTCAGCTAAAGTTCCAAAATATTTACTTCCATTCTTCTGTTAATAAATTCTCAATATATTCAAAATGAGCATCACGAGTTATCAACATGAGATCATATTGAAGGGCAATTGCAGCGATCCAAATATCATTTTCAGGAATGGGTCTTCCTTTTTGACGAAGTTCTGTCTTCACCTGACCATAATAGAGAGCAGTATCAGCATCTGTTCCCAATATAGTAGTTGTTGCGACTAATTCAGTGATTCGTCTGATATTTTGCACTCGTTTTTTTGACTTACCCGCCCCGAAATATAATTCACCAAGTACAACGGTTGGGACAAAAAATTTCTCAACTGCTTTCATGTTTTCTAGAATGATATCCTCATGAGCAAAAAAGGCGATAACGATATTGGTGTCAAGTAGCACTCTACCATTCATGTATATCCACCTTCCCACATTCAGATTCAATCTCCTTCGCCATTATCTGCAAATCATCATAAGAAATTGTTCCGGCTAATTTAAGCCATGCTTTATCTTGGATAGAAACATCTTTTTTCTTAATTTGCTGGTTTTCATTCAAAGCATCGCCACCATAAAACATGCTTTTTAGCCGCGCCACAATCCACTCTAACAAGCGAATCTGGTCAGTTAAAGATAGTTGTTTAACCAGAGTTAGTACCGTTTCAAACGTTATCTGTTGTGATTGCATCAATCCTCCTTCATTCTTCATTTCTCACTCCTCACTCCTCACTCCTCACTCCTCATTCTTCACTCCTCATTCCACCGGCGGAGCCTCAACCTCTAACTCCTGCCCATAGTCGGTAAACTCAATCACCCATGTAGTCGGGCGTTCTGGATCGGTGGCTGTTTCGACTAACTCGACTCGTCGAATCAAGAAGGTTTGCGGATCAATCCACATGGTAACAGGCACTTCGCCCTCGACAATCAGACCCGCCGTCCAGCCAGTAATCTGTTTCCCTTGCGCCATGCCCTCAACATGGTAATAAGGCTGACCATCAATCTCAACCATACCGAGTTTGCGGAACGGCACATGCGGAATCACCGCCGGAATACCACGATGCTCGTCAAACGGGGCGCGAGGGTCAAAATACCAACCCCACTCTGGCGGCAAAATTTGCCAGCGCTGGTTGATCGGATTGGTGACGTAGGAGGTCTTGCCGATGCTAATCAAGCCCACCTCGCTCACCAAGCCAAGGGTGCTGACCTTGACGATAGCTCGTAGGCTATCGGGCCGGAGCAGGTCGCCGACAACTGACTTTAAGGCTGTGGTCGGCGGGCGATCAATATAGGCTAACCGACCACTCAGTTTGATGCTAAAATGCAATGTCTCGGCCTTGAGCATGGCTTGGCTAGAACGTTGCACGATCTCCTTGACGGGTAAGTCGGGGGTGGGTGTTCCGGTTGGGCCTGATGAGAACGAACATGCGGAGAGCAAAATCAGAAGAAATACAATTATCCAGCCATACAGGATAAATAGTGATAGTTTGGTTGTCATGGTTTTGTTATAGTCAGAAAAGTTTTGGTCAACAATCTACCCGCAAGCTCAGAGCTTGCGGGTAGATACTCCGTCAGAATTTATCTAGACATCTTTACAACTCACCGCGTAATTTTTTGAGTTCAGCCTGTAAACGGGCATTTTCGGCCTCAGCTTGGCGACGGGCCTTAGTCTCTTGATCAATTGTTGCAATCAAATCAGGCACATCAGACAACACCTTCCCCGTCTGCATGTTAGCAAACCGGAGCCATTGCCCCTCGGCCCAGACCTGAATGTCCAGCTCCGGCACATCAAGCCGACCATCAGCATTAGGTGGAATTTTGTGCGACATGCCATTAATCAACCGCCACAGATGGAGTTGGTACTGCTGACGATGTTTTTTATGCCGTGTCACCGCATCCACCACCAGATAAGCGGAGATGCCCAAGCCAAGATATAAGGTCACTTTGTCCTCTAAATCTTGCAGATGACTGTCGGGTGATGTCACCTCAGCCACAAAACGGGGCGGTGGTTCGGTGTCCAAATCGGGCGCTGATGGCGGGTCAACCTGATAAGGCACCAATATCAAATCAGGCGCAGTCCGACGTTTTATCCCGTTTTGATCTCGATACAACATAAAACAGTCTTGCAACAACATGAACCCCTGTTGTTGCAAAAAGTAGTCGATTACCTGCATGATGTAGGCCAAAATGCGGCCATGTAGACCTCCTGCGGCCATAAGTTCCTCCTCGGTTTGGTAAGCATACGGGTCGGTGTCCCATCCATGCTGGATATGAGCCGGAATCCAAGCTGGACGGTCAAGCGGACGCTGGCGCGAACGCGGTTGCTTGGTTCGTCGTCGTAAAACAGTTTCGATCATGATAATCCCTCCTGTTCAATTGCTAAAATCTCATCGTGTCATCAATGCTTACTTACCACGCAGTTTTTCTATTTCGGCCTGTAAACGGGCATTTTCGGCTTCAGCTTGGCGACGGGCATCTGCTTCTTTCTGGTGAGCTTTTTCAGCTTGGCGACGAGCCTTAGCCTCTTGATGACGGGCTTCTTCTTTTTTATCAATTGTTGCAATCAAATCAGGCACATCAGACAACACCTTCCCCGTCTGCATGTCAGCAAACCGGAGCCATTGCCCCTCGGCCCAGACCTGAATGTCCAACTCCGGCACATCAAGCCGACCATCAGCATTAGGTAGAATTTTGTGCGACATGCCATTAATCAACCTCCACAGATGGAGTTGGTACTGCTGACGATGTTTTTTATGTCGTGTCACCGCATCCACCACCAGATAAGCGGAGATGCCCAAGCCAAGATATAAGGTCACTTTGTCCTCTAAATCTTGCAGATGACTGTCGGGTGATGTCACCTCGGCCACAAAACGGGGCGGTGGTTCGGTGTCCAAATCGGGCGCTGATGGCGGGTCAACCTGATAAGGCACCAATATCAAATCGGGTGCAATGCGCTGTTTGATTCCGTATTGATCTCGATACAACATAAAACAGTCTTGCAACAACATGAACCCCTGTTGTTGCAAAAAGTAGTCGATTACCTGCATGATGTAGGCCAAAATGCGGCCATGTAGACCTCCTGCGGCCATAAGTTCCTCCTCGGTTTGGTAAGCATACGGGTCGGTGTCCCATCCATGCTGGATATGAGCCGGAATCCAGGCTGGACGGTCAAGCGGATGCTGGCGCGAACGCGGTTGCTTGGTTCGTCGTCGTAAAACAGTTTCGATCATGATAATCCCTCCTGTTCAATTGCTAAAATCTCATCAATTGTGTTGATGATGGTTTGGAAGCCTGCGAAATCGGTGTAGTATTCTGTCGTTCATGACCATAGATGATGGCCTCCTGCATAGAATGGTGCAACCGATCAAATGGATTACCGCGCATGTTCTTGCCGATATAATCCCAAACTCCGCTCTTAAAGGCTTTGCGACAATCCTCCACCGTATCATTGGCGGTGAAGATGATAACAAAAGTAGCAATATTACGCCTATTAACCGCCTCTAAAATGACAAAGCCGCTATTATCTGTCTCTATCCGCATGTCAGCAATGATGACATGGAAATGGTCGGTATCTAAAAGGCGAATGGTTTCCTCGGCACTGCGGGTGGTGACGATATCATGATAGCCAAATCGGTTCAGCCATCGCACCACTCGGCCTAAATATTCAGGGTCGTCTTCTACTACTAAAATTTTAATATTGTAATTTGCATCCATTATTTTTTCCGTAGAAACTGTCCTACATCGGGATTACGGCTGATGTCGTATCGGTTAAACTGTCCGAATTTTTGTAACAACAGACGAGTCTTTTTACGCCGTTGACTGTGGGCACTACTGTGTTTTCCTTGGCAGATGTAGGCCCGCCATTCGGTGAGGTGGATTTTTTCTCCAACAGTGCTGGTGGGCAACACTCTTCGCAAATAGGGCTGTAGTTTGCGATAGACATTGATCAACTGCTCGGCGGCATGGTAGATATCGCTCCCTTTTAGCTCCACCAAACAGATAATCAATCGTCGTCCGTCGCTGTAAAACAGCACCAGATCACAAACTTGTTTTAACCGGAGATGCTCACGCAGACGACATTCTCGATTAGGTGGATTATCAAGCGGAAAGAGACGTATTTTCTCACCTGATTTTGGCTTCAGACTGATACCAACTCCCGTTCTGCGGTCTTTGTAGCTGGTGCCAGTTATTAGACAGGCTTTATAGAGTTCATCAAAGGTCATTAGGTTATCTCGAAATAGAGGTCGCTAATTTCATCGGAAACATCGCTAAAGGTTTCCCATGCAATAGAACCATCTTCATTTAATATCGACTGACAATCGCCCCCATCAAACAACATCACCGACACCTTATCTTGAGTGATAAATGCCTCTGAGCGTTGCAGATAAAATTTATTGGCTATCGTAGCGGGGTTAGGATGGGTAGCCGCTTTCATCGAATTCACCAGATGGTCAACCATGTAGGGGCTGTGGGTGGTAAATAATACCTGAATATCAGCATTGACCAACATGGCCAGCAGTTCCATCAACTGTACCTGTGCTTTGGGATGCAGATTCATCTCCGGCTCATCAATAATAATCCATTCATGAGGTTGGGCCAAATAGCGCAGATACAGCACCAACGCTGATAACTCCTTCACCATAGATGAGACGATAGGCATGTCCAGCGTTGGGCCATGCGCGGGTTGAAACTGTAACTCCCGCCACGGCGCTGGTTCAGACGTGGAGAAATCAACCTGCCCGCCTAAAATCTGCTGTTCCAAAAGGGTAGCGATATGACGATACTGTTCGATTTGGGGATATTGTTTGATTGCTTGCTGACGGTTAATTTCTCCCGCTTCAAAGGCCGCTTCTAACATGCCTATGAAGGCCAGTGAAGTTTCTGTTTGTGGTATATTCCCTCGACTATAGGGGTGTTCAGTTTTGGTAAAACGATCTTCTAATTTATTGATGGGGATAGTGGCATAAGTGCTGCGCTCTGTTGGAAAAACATATAAAAACGGTTCAGTAGTTTTGAAAACAAGCTGATGAATGGCTCGAAACATAGTTTCGATGATAAATCCTCGCACCGCGATGCCGGGCAACTCATCTAAAATCTTTTGCTTAGTAGTAGCATAGAAATATAATGTTTCTTCATTTTCCTCTTTCAGAGCGTGAAATAGGGCCTGTTTCTGTCGTAACCCAGCAAACAAATGTTTTTCGATAGCCAACTGTTGAATCTGAGTTTTTGATGACTCTGTAAAAGGTATGTCAAACGCTATTTGTAATGCCTCAAAAGTGGCATGGTTTGTCCCCATAAATTCAGGTAGGGATTGACATGTCACATCAATAAGCTGTTTTAGGTATGAGGCCTGATGTTGCTCGATAAACTCAACCAAATTCAGGGTGACATTATCACCTGCTTTGATGCTCTGCAAGGCAGCATCTAAGACTGAAAATCTTTCTGAGGCTCTACCCTGTCCATATTCATAGATGAACCGTTCTAAGCCATAACTTCCTAAAACAGCACTTAAAGCATAAGCCGTCCATGTTTTGCCCATATTGTTCGGGCCAATAAAGATGGTTAATGGTTTAAGATCAAACTCTGCTTTTTTGAGAACACCTAAATCTTTAATGTTTATTTTCATTTGGAATTATCCTGTTGTTGAGATATATTCAAAATCTCATCAATCGTATCAATGATAGTTTGGAAGCCTGCGAAATTAGCCGGACTGTTCTGCCGTTCATGGCATATCCAGCGACAAAGCCCCATTTTGTTGACGACATCGTACTCGGTGCGAGTAGATTCATCGTCTTGGGTGGTTGTGGTAACGACGGTTCTTTTGACAAAACCGTGGCTGATTCCCTCCTCAAAGATGGTCGTATCAAATAGCCACTCGATTCCCTTATCGTTTCTGGCATAGTCACCACCAATCCGCCGCACATACAAATTATCACTATCATGGCCTTTATTAGGCAGATTTTTGTCCGTTACATCTTGGTCAGTCAGAAACAGCACCTTATTTTTGATGATCCGATTCTCCTGCAAAAAGGTAAAGCCGTTCCGCAAATTGGCCTCGCCACTGCCTTGCTTGCCGCTCAAACTACCCACCGCGTCGATCACCACTCGCTCTAACAGGTCAGTCCGCCCCAACTGTTGGAGGGCAGTTTTGATGTACAACACATCCGTCGGCCCTTCGGTGAAGATCAGCAGAAGGTCGGGCGGCATTTGGCGGAACAAAGCCGAATCGACCTTGGTGATGGCACTCAAGGAGCGGGGTAGGCGCTTCTCTGCCAGACGTTGCTCCAACTCAGCCTCACTCTCCGCCGCTTCGATGACCCGATTGTTCATCACGGCGATGTACTGTCCCTGATACTGGTCGAGTAGGGTGTTGATATTCTCAGCAATCCAGCGGGTGTCTTTGGGGTTGCCCCAGCTGTTGGTGTAGGCTAATGCCTCTTGAATGGAGTGATGGAGATTGACCATCCCGCTCCCCTCTTCCGTGGTTTTCGAGACATAATCCCAAGCCCGTTTTGTTTTCAAGGATATATAACAATCTTTCAAATTCTCATTTGCAGTAAAAATTATCACAATCGAGGAGAGATTCAACTCGGTTACTTTATCCAACACAATGAAACCACCGTCATCATGGTCTAACCGCATATCCGCCACAATGACATCAAAATGATGGTTGGTTAGCTGTTGAATCGCTTCCTCTTCATTATAAGCTGTTGTTACCGTTTGATAACCAAGTTTCTTCAATCGTTTTACCAATCGTTCCATATAACGCTGATTATCTTCAACAATAAGAAGTTGGATGTTGGTCGTTACTTTTATATCGGTCATGGTGCATCTCCGTTTAGGTAGGGCAAGGTAATTTCAAACTGCGCCCCGTTCCCGTTTGTGCCGGTTTCTTCAATCGTGCCATGCATGGCGTTGAGCGTGCGTTTGATACTGAATAATCCCAATCCACTGCCCTCAGCAGATGTAGTTTTTAGGGGTAAAAAGACCCATCTTTTGTTCTTGGATGGGATTCCCTGTCCATTATCCTGATAGGTCAGACGTAGTTGTTTCCCTTTGGGCAGGTCTATATCCTCAGCCGTCATGTGGATTTGCAAATCAGGTTTATCAGGGTTATGTTTGAGACTGTTTTCAACCAGTTCATTCAAAAAACTTTTTAGTTTTTCAGGATCGCCATCAAAAATAGAGTCTTGATTTTTTACCTCAACCGTAATGGAGGCGTTGGCAATGGTTGGGGTGTCGAGCCACTTCTCAAACAAAACTGGTACTGAAAACCGTTGGTAGGTCAGTTTTAGCCCCTCGTTGATGGTTTTCAAATCGTTGAGTGCGGCTTGGGTAAATTTTATCTGTTTTAATAAATCGGCTAAATTAGCTTGATAAGTGGCGTTCAAGACCCTAAAGGTTTTGGAAACCTTTAGGGTGTCAGTTTTGGCTACCGTTTCGAGCGCAACCCGTACATCCTCTTCGATGATAGCTAATTCATTATTCACAAAATCAGATATATCATGGGCCGTTTCAGCAATTGTAGCCATAATTCGGTCATAATCATGGGCCGGAATGACCTGCACTTTCGTTTTTTCAGCCTCACGGCGTTGTTTAATGCCCGCCAAAATTTGGTTAATATTCGTCATGATCTCATTAGTGATGGCATTATCGGGCATATCACTGTTTAGGTCATAGACAATCTCTTTGAGCAGAGCCACCTCATTGGCAATATTATGGTAAATCGTCCGATTCAGCATGTTGGTGTCGCTGATGGTCACTTCATCGGTTGATGGGGTGGCTGTTGGATTAGGTGGGTTAAACAGTTGGAAATATTTTTTCCCAGCGGTGTGTAGCGCCAACCAGCGCCGTGTCTCTTCATAATGGGGTGAGGTTTCGATAACTTCTTCTAAAATGGCTACACCTTCTTCGCTGTAGGGTTCGATGGAGAGAATATTTTTGGCTGCGTTGAGGCGAATCGCGTCATCATTATCTGAGTTTTCGATAGCAAGATTGAAATAATGGTTACCTTGTTGTTTGTCTTTGTTAAGGTAGTGAAGACGGCCTAGTGTGAGACAAATGAATAAAATTATTGCATCATTCTGCTTATAATCTTGGATTTGATTTCCCAAAACCTGCAAATTCAACATAGCATCGTTATATCTACCAACTTTTTCTAAACCGTCTATATATGAAAAAAATGTATTAGCGTTCAAATCAGGATTATATTCTAACAAAGACGATAAATCGAAATTCTTTGAGAACGTTGGCAATAATGAAGAGTTAGGTCGAATATATAATAACTTTTCAAATTGTTGAACGGCTTTTTCATATTGTCCTTTATGCATTAAAGCTATGCCATAAAGCGATAGTGTTGCTCGATTGTTGGGTTTTATATTTAATGCCCTTTCAAAACAGGTTATAGCATCATCAAAATTCTTGAAATACAGACGCATAAAACCACAAAAATGCAAAGCATAAAAGTTATTTGGATACTTTTCTATAACTTCTTCATATTGATTGACCGCATCTTCAAAGCGATTGAGTAAACCTAAAATTAAGGCATAACCATTTAACAATTCTTGATTACTAGGATTACGTTGTAACGCTTGTTGAAAAGTGGTAATAGCTTTATCTTCTTGTTTGAGTTTTATTAAGGTATGTGCGTAGACATATATGGTTTGAACATCATTTGGGTTTATGTCCAATAGAGATGTAAATTTTTTTAGTGCACCTTCATGATTATCAATATATGTCAGTGCTACACCATATTGCCTTAAAATGTTAGAGTCATTAGGTTTAAGGGTTAAGGCCTTCTCAAATATCTCGATAGTAGCCGTTTTTCCTGTGTGTGCTAGTACAATCCCGTAAGCAAGTAGTAGAACAACATTATCAGGAGCTATCTCTAAGGCTCTCTCAAACTTATCAAACGGAATAGTTTTGATACCAACTATAATCAACCCCATACAATATTGAGCCAGAACACTTCCAAAATACTCAATATTTTCAAGATTATCAGGATCGGCATGAATTGACAGCTCTAATTTTTCAATAGCAGATTCATAGTCATTAATTTCTACTAAAGCCTTCCCATAAACAGTTAAAAACATCGGATCCTTAAAACCAAGCTTCTCCGCTTGTTTGAATTTCTCAATAGCGGTTTCAAATTCGCCTATTTCCATAAAAACAGCACCACATAACATTAATGCTTCACAATTAGTTGGGTCAATTTGTAAGGCTTTTTCATATATGTCGATTGCCTGCTTATATTCACCCAAATGTCCAGCATAAGCAACTAATGCCAAATGATAAGCGGTTAGGTTATATTCATCTTTAGGAGCAATTTTTAAAGCTTGTTTACATTTCTTTAGTGCCGCTTGATATTGGTTACTTTCGACTAATGCTAACGCTGTTTGGACTAGTGCATAAGGATGTCGTGGGTGTACCCCAACCACCCCCTCAAACGCCGCCACCCGATCCTCAAGCGGAGTCCCCTCATCCGTAATCGCCAAGGCAATCTCCGTTTCGGCCTGTTTCAGGCGGTCGGGCTGGTTGGCAAGAATCCGGCGTAAAGTGATCAGGTGACTATGGAATCCGTGTATGTCTCCCCCGTTAAAGGCTTGGGCCGCTGATTTGGTCAATCGCTCGGCTTGTTGAGTGATATTCTGTTGGCGGGTTTTTTGTTTTCGTTTTGCCATTACGCCTACTCCAACATGCCCAACAAAATCGTCAACACTTGCTCCAAATCAGACAACAGGGTGTAAGCGTTCATATCTTTTTTCAACAGTCTCGACTCCCGTTCCAACAGACCAAAGCGCCACACATCCCCCAATGTCACCGCACCGTATAGCCGCGTTTGGTCAGAATCGATAGTTTTGTCCAAGGCAATCAACTCGACGGCCAGTTGGTTAAATCCTCGCTCCAAATCCCCTTTTTTGGCCTCGATAATCACCATCCGGTTGGTAAAACTGAGCAAATAATCAATCGTGCCACTCAGATTCTCACCCGCGTCCAGCGGATACTCAACGTTGATTTCGGCTTGCACATACTCCAACAGTTCCAACAGTAACGGAGCGATATAAAACTCACGGCGGGCCACTTCGGAATTAAGCGAAATCAGGGGCAACTTCTTTTTGTAGGACTCTCTGAGGCGAGCCACGCCTGCTAAGGAGCGAATGGCCTGAGGTAAGGTCAACTCCTCAAACCGATAAGTATACCCAAACTCGGCCACAATCTCTTTAGTTGGGTGATTCATCTCAAAATAGTCAGAAAAGGTGTATTTTTTACCTGATTTCAAAATTGTTTCCATGAAAAAACCTCCACATAAGGTTAACCGACCTAATCGGATAGCTGTAATCGACATTGCTCAAAAACATGGTTCAACGCGGCAAACAGTTCATCCAAACTCTGGAGGCTATACGTTTTGATATGTTTGGTGAAAACATCTTGAATCAGTTGACCAAACTCCCACGTCAAGCCGTTTGAGACGACCCCGAACACCGTTTCAGCTGAGGAATCGTTTAGCTTTTGAGCCGCAATCAATTCGACTAAACATTGCCCCCAGCCTCTAGTAAAATCATCCCTTTTGGCCTCAACCACAATCAGATAGGGTTTATCAAACACAACCTTGCCCAACGGCGAGCGACGAGCGACCATGTAATCGGGTACGCCAGTAAGCGTTTCATTATAGTGAAGGGTCTGATGGCTCCACAACAAAAACTCATCCACATAGCGTTTCCAGACCTCTTTTAAGACCGGATAAATCAGATTCTCACAGATAGCATTTTCAGAATTGTTGACGATCCCCTTGCTCAGGGTCAATTCAAGGTCATCACGAAAATAGTCGCTGATTTGAAACGGTGTTTCAGTGATGAAATTCTGCTCCTCATAACGAACTTGAAACGTTTTGACCACCATTCCGATGTTACTATATTGTTGAAACGACATGCATGCCTCCATAAGGTTGGTTCGATTTTACTGAGGGCGTAGTTTTTGAAACGCTGAACTTCTTAAAATTGAACCAATTTTGATCCCGCGAGTTTTATATACCACAGAAGTTTATCATTTCTTAACAAAAACAGTTGGGACACGGATAAACGCGGATAAACACGGATTTTTTAGTATTATCTGTGTCGATCTGTATTAATCCGTGTCCTGTAAATCGGTAGTTCGACGAATCGACAAACTTTTGATACCAGTTATCTTAATCCATTGCGTCAATTCGTCAAAAACACAGTTCCCGCAAGGTTAACCTTGCGGGAACGAGGAAAGGGTTGATTTTGTTAGTGAACTAAAACGTGTCGAAACCAGTGGTCTTCGACAGGCTCAGACCACGCGGGTAAATATTCAGTGAACTCGCCAGAAAGAGCGTCAAAAACCTGATTTTTTTGAGAAATCAGGTTTTTAGGGCGACTTTACCGAGTTTTTACCCATGCTATTCGCCACCGATTCGCGCAGTTCAGTTTTTTCCTTTTTTGGGAAGATAGTCTTAAAGGCCATCGAGAAAGTACGTCGCCAGTTGATCCAGAAATCCTTCCGAGCCAACGTTCCAGCGATGCGATGTGGGCGCAGATAGAAACGGCGATAGGATTCTTTCCATTTACGCTCGACCATTTCGGCGGTCATGTCGCCCAACTCGTAGCGGGCGCGACCATCAAAAAAGATATAGTCTTCCCAATCATTCAACAAGAGATTCCCCTGCCGTTTGACAATTTCCCATACTTTTGTGCCGGGATAGGGAGTCATCATGGAGAAGTTGGCAATCATGGGGTCAACCTCACAGGCAAATTTGATCGTTTTCTCCATACTCGCCTCGTTTTCGCCGGGCAAGCCAACAATAAAGAAGCCCATCGTCTCTAGGCCGACCTTTTTGGCGTTCTTAAAGGCTTGGCGAATAGTATCATGGTCAATTTTCTTATCAATTGAGAGCAAAATATCAGGATCACCACTTTCCACTCCAAAAGCGACCCGTTTTAGACCCGCCATCTTGAGTTTAGCCAACAAATCTTTGGTGGCTAAGTTGGCCCGAATCCCGTTGACAAAAATCCACGGGACATGGTTGATGTCATTCTCGATGATAAGATTCGCTATTTTTTCTAGCCGGTCAACCTGAACATTCGCCGAATCATCCAACACCCCAATCTCTTCTGCGCCCAAGTTATGCACCAAATGTTGCCACTCGGCGAGTACATTTTCGGGGCTACGGGCACGCCACTTAATCGGCATGATACTCTGTGAACAAAATGTACAACGATAGGGACAACCGCGCGAGGTCATCATCGAGAAGGATTTGGAGCCATCAATCGCGTCGGTGGCTGGTTGCAGATTAGTATACCGATCCATCTTAAAAAACTGATAAGCTGGAAAAGGCAGAGTATCCAAATCGGCAATCGGAGGATGATCAGGATTATGACATTCCTGCTCGTCGGTGGTGGTATAGGTAATTCCTAACAATCTGTTTAAGTGACCGGCTTGCGGATCGAGCAGGTCTTGTCCGCCAAAATTAGGGTTCTGCTTGAGACCCTCCTCGACAATGCCACACAGTTTAATCCAGACCGTCTCACCCTCACCCCGCACCGCCACATCGACCTCTGGACGCTTGGCACTTTCCGCGGGCAAGACCGATACATGCGGCCCGCCCAACACAATCGGCACATCTTTAATCGTTTTAATCGCCTGAGCGGTACGCCATGCCGATTTTACTTGCGGTGTGTTGGCGGTAATTCCGACAATATCAGGGTTGAACCGAGCCACAACTTCATTAATCGGCTCATCTTCCACATCAGCATCAAACAAAAACACCTCATCCCCTCTCTCTTCCGATACCGCGGCCAAATAGGCTAACCCCAAATGAGGGGTCGTCCGTGTATCAATTGGTAATCGAAATTGGGGGTTGATTAACATTACTCGCATATTTTGTGTTTTGTATTTCGTATTACATATTGTGTTCAAACGTTGTCGATTTACAAAAATTCGTAATTCGTGACTAGAAACACTTCACCATATTGAGAAAAGGTAAATTTCTGTGTGTTATTTATGGTACACAACACGTAATACGTAATAGTTTTTATAATAATTTGGTAGTGGTGCAAAGGTAGTGATAAGAAGTGTAAAGCTCGCTTTGCAGGCAAGTTTTGCACTCCGGATCGCTACATCTGCACCACTACCAATAATTTAAGATGATTTTATACTAGGTACAATCACGTTTTCTGACACTAAATTTTTCTTTGGTTTAGCCGGAATCAACACTACAACGGATACTTAACTGCGAACGGATGTTTTTATCCGCATATAATAACTGCAAATAGCAAAAAATCCTGTTATTGGCGAAATATATCCATTGAGTTTTGAAGTATCCGCTGTAGTGTTCCCGCCAAAGTTTCCGTTAGCGTCAGCACGTTTTCACGTATTAGGCAAAAAAATACCGCCGTAAACAAAGTAGCCTATAAATAAGCCGCATAGTTTACAGCGGTGTATAAAACAAATAGCATGTCATGCTGAGAAACGAAACATTCTGTTTTGGGTAAAAGCCCCTTTGCACTCGCTAACGCATCGACGCTCAGGGTGACATGTTTCGGCTTAAGTTGATAACCTGCTCGGTTAATTACCTCAGATTAATTATTACAAGATGAGCCTTGTTCACCAGTTGAGGAACTGCCACAGGCGCAACTGCGGACAGCATTTGGATTTTCGATGCGAAAACCACCACCCATCAAACTATCAATATAGTCGATTTCAGCCCCGTCCAGATATTGGATACTGCTGGGATCGACAACAACCTGCATGCCATTGGCTTCAAAAATTTGGTCACCCATTTCCATCCCTTCAGAAAAGGTCATACCATAAGACAACCCAGAACAGCCGCCTCCAGAAACAAAGACACGTAAGGAGTGTCCGGTAATATTTTTATCGGTCATAATTTTTGATAGCTGTTCTGCCGCCGGTTGAGTTAAAGTAATCATAATATACTATCTCCTAAAAAGTTTAGTTACATTGCAAATTATAGTTATATTAAACGTCACTATGCCCGCCATTTTACT
>JAUCGB010000088.1 GCA_030377895.1 Anaerolineales bacterium HSG24 | reverse complement strand
TATCTCCGAGATACAGTAGGGTTGACGGCGCATAAGAGACCTCGTAAAGTAGTTATGGCAACATTGTTTAATACTACTAAAGCCAATTAATCAATATTAACAATAGTTTAGTTTTTTTTGGAAATCCGGTTAATCAAGTTTACTGAATCTCTATTCAGCCTCAAGCGCGGCTAATGCGTCTGAGGCGAGGCTAAAGTTGGCATTGTAGGTCAACGCGGCCCGAAAATTCTCCGCCGCGCCCAACTGCCCCGTAGCATGCAGGGCCAGACCAAGGTAGTAATACCCCTCCTCTAAACCGTTAGCACTATTGAGCGTGGCTTGACTCAAATCAATCACATCTTGATAGCGTTCCACCTGATAATAGGCTTCAAATGGGGTAAACTGATACCATAATCGTCGCCAATGGAGTTGGCGATGTCGAGCCTCATCAAAAGCGGCCGCGGCCTCATCAAAACGCCCCAAACGAGTTAAGGCATCCCCCTTATTAAAGTAGGCAATCCGGTCATCGGGGTTGAGGGCGAGGTCATCGTCAGCCAGTCCCACCAGCCGCTCATACATGTGCGTATCATCCATGTCCGCCCCGATAATTTCGGCCACAATATCGACTTGCTCCGATAGATAAATCACCCCGTACAAATAGTTAAAGACACGCCATTCTGCCTCAAAAGTATCATAATCAACCCGAATATTCGGCCCATTATAAGAATCTAAGACAATCAATTGTTGGGTCGTATCATCGTAGCCCGTAATCAGCCGATAATGCCCCATCTCGTCCCCATCATGGGTAAACCAAAACTCAACCAAAACCGGCAAATCGTTATTGAGCAACGCTTTGAGTGTCTCCAACGAGCCACCCTGTCGTACAATCGCCTGCAAGCCATGTTGACGAGCATAAGCCATCAACTCTTGCGGACTGACATTTTTATCGTCTCGATTCGGCTTGAGGAAGGTCGCCGCCTCAGCCTGACTGTTTGTATAGCCAAACTGAGTCATGTTCATGGTGATGGTGGCTGGCCCACAGTTATTCCATGTTTGATATTGATGGGTCAATTTCGTCAACTGTACTTGGCGAGGTGTTACAGTCGGCGTGGTTAGCATGGTCGGCGTGGTCGTAGGAG
Source organism: Anaerolineales bacterium HSG24 (assembly GCA_030377895.1). Classification (GTDB taxonomy): domain Bacteria; phylum Chloroflexota; class Anaerolineae; order 4572-78; family J111; genus JAUCGB01. Next base: position 14,612 of record JAUCGB010000088.1, on the reverse strand, counting down.
AAGAAGTGCTGCTCGGCCATGAAGTAGGGCGCGGCGTGGCGGTCGGCTTCGGGGTGAAGGTCGCGGTGGGGATACTGTCATGCATTACTACTGTTAGCTCCAATTTTTTTTCTGGCAACGATTGAGGCTGATTAACCATTATTGGAGCCGGGGTGGGCAGATATTGCGGTGGCGGGAACATCCGCTTGTAGTAGCCTCCAGCTCGATATGACAAACTGTCGGTTTTGTTAGCTAGGGCGGGCCAAGAAACCATCATCACCATGACAATCATGCCGATGATGGCAATCAGGCTGATGATAAAAAAGAATAGGCCCAGCCAGCTAAAATTCTTCTTATTATATGGTTTTCGTTCGCGCATAGTTTGATATTCCTTGTCTTAGTACCCGACAGCCTGAACTAATTAACACAGAGTTTCACAGAGTTTCACAGAGTTTTTTAAAAAAGAGAATTATTTTTCCTCTGTGCATCTCTGTGTTACTGTTTTTAGCCTTTCCTAAACAAGTCTGTCGGGTAACAAGAGTTAGAAATCCACTGATTGCCATTCCTATACATTTATGCTACCATGCGACCTATGAGTAACCTATCTTATGAACAAATCAAAACCGATTTATCCACCCAATATAGAATCATCGTACACTGCATCACCGCTTAACTCGGCTCAAGGTGCCTCTGAGATTGAACGATTTCGCCAGACGGTGGCGACAATTGAGCGTGAGGTAGGCCAAGTGATTGTCGGGCAACAAAAGTTAGTCCGGCAGTTATTGTTGACTTTGTTGGGCGGTGGTAACGCTTTGTTAGAGGGCGCGCCGGGTTTGGGTAAAACCATGCTGATTCAGACTCTAGCCCAAGTGATTGACTGTAGCTTTAGCCGGATTCAGTTTACGCCCGATTTGATGCCGTCCGATATTGTCGGCACAACCATGATCGCCGTCGATGAGAATAGTCAGCGTTACTTCCGATTTGAGGCTGGGCCAATCTTCTCCAATATCGTTTTGGCTGATGAGATCAATCGAGCTACGCCCAAAACCCAGTCGGCCTTGTTAGAGGCCATGCAGGAGCGCAGTGTCACCGTCGCCAAAACCAGCTATGCTCTCGATCCACCGTTTTTTGTGTTAGCCACCCAAAATCCAATCGAAATGGAAGGAACTTACCCACTACCTGAGGCCCAGCTAGATCGCTTTTTCTTCCATATCAACGTCGAATTTCCAACCCATGAAGAACTGTTTGAAATCGCCAACCGTACCACCGGAGCGGTTTCCCATGATCCGGTCAATGTAACTAGTGGGAGTGACATCATCACCCTGCAACGGTTGGCCCGTCAAGTACCCATCGCCACTCCCCTGACCCGCTACGCGGTCAAACTGTTGGAGGCGACCCATCCCCAGCATGCCACTGCTCCTGACATGGTGCGGCGTTTTGTGCGCTATGGAGCGAGTCCACGAGGGTTACAAGCAATCATCATCGCCGCCAAAGCGTTGGCCCTGATTGACGGGCGACTCAATGTCGATTATCCCGATTTGCAAGATGTCTTGCTTCCGGCCTTACGCCATCGTTTGATATTGAACTTTGAGGGGCAAGCGGAAGGAATCACGGCGGACGATATTTTGAAAAGTGTGATCCAAACGGTTAGAACATAGGGGAATGAGTCCTAAATAAGTTGCGCGTTTGGCAATCGTAGGGGCTAGGCAAGGCGGTGTAGCGTTGGTTTGAAATCAGAACTCCAATCCGCCTTGCCTCGCCCTGAATCTATGGAATGACGGGCGAGGCAGGGGCGGAGCGGAGATGGTCGCACATTCCAAGTCTAGACCGCCCTGCCTAGCCCCTACCATAATTTCCGACGTAAATGCACAAGTTAATTAATGCTCATTCCTAGGGGAGAGCTAAAACAGGCCAGTCACCCTGAGCGGAGGGAATATTTCGCGCTTTCAGCCACACTCGCGGCCACGATGGCTTTACCCAAGTCCCAAGCGATAAAGGGGGCAACACCAAACAGCCATGCGTTTTGCCAACCAATCACTGCGGCAAGCCAACTGGCTCCCACAATATAGATGGTCCCGACTCCGGTCAAGGCGGCCACAAAATGCCCCCACCAGTTTGTGGTGGCGAATCGTTCACTCAGCCAACCTGTTACATAAGCGGCCATGACAAATCCTGCCAGATACCCGGCGGTTGGGCTAAAAAATGCCGCTGGGCCAAGGTTGTTGGCATCTACGGGCATGCCGACAGCAATCATGCTTAAATAAGCTAGTTGGGCTAACGCTCCACCTCGCGCCCCCAAAACCAAACCCGATAAAACAACGGCTAACGTCTGTAAGGTTATGGGAACGGGTACAATTTGAATCTTTATTTGGGCGGCCAACGCGGTGAGCGCGGCAAAGAAGATTACCGCGACTACTAAACGTTGACTGTTCTGGGTTGTTAATGTTTTTGCGTGCATTATTACACTCCTGTAGGTTATTGGGCATGGTTCATTTCTGATGCTAACTTTTTCTTTGGTTTAGCCGGAATCAACACTACAACGGATACTTAACTGCGGAACGGATGGTTTTCATTCGATATAATCACTGCAAATAGCAAAGAAATCTCGTTATTGGCGAAATATATCCGTTGAGTTTTGAAATATCCGCTGTAGTGTTCCCGCCAAAGATTCCGTTAGCGTCAGGTTCATTTTGGGAGTAATGGGAACGAGGGGGAGGGAGTATAGATGTTCAGATAATGTTTTGCAGTTCAATACCCTAAAGGTTTTAGAAACCTTTAGGGTCTGTCTATCCGAGTGAAAATCTTTATCTGAAAGACTGTAGTTCAGGGTTGTTCCGTTTCTAACTCTTATGGGCATAATCGTGACGCTACAAGCGTCACCTACAGTAATTTGGTCGGATATGGATGTATGGAGGTCACGCTTGTAGCGTCACAAAATGGAGAGCTGAACAGCCATGGTGAGTTCCCTTACTCCCAAATTTGTAAACCACGCCGTTAATTAGTTATATTTTGCAGATATTCCGTCAAAGCATCTTGCCATGGGCGGAGCGTTATTCCTAAATCAGCCCCTTTAGTATTCACAATAGGGCTAAACGTAGGAACCGTAGAAGCCCGTGGATAGTCGGCCAAGGTGATTGGCTCTAATGGAATATGTCCACGTCCGGTGAGACGTAATATCTCTGCGGCAAAGTCATAGCGAGAGCAGTGCCCTTCATTAACAAAGTGATAGGTTCCATACTCTCTGGTTTTCATCAATGTTACAATCGCCTCGGCTAAATCGAGGGCGTATGTTGGGTTGCCAATTTCGTCAGCAACAACCCGTAATTTTCCATATTTATCAGCCGCGCCCATGATTTTGGTTGGGAAATTGTTTCCACCGAGTCCATATAACCATGCCGTCCGTACCACGTACATTTTGGGTTGATACCGTGCGGACATCTTTTCCCCAGAGAGCTTAGAGCTACCATAAGGGTTTATCGGATTGGTGTCGCTCTGCTCAGTATATGGCGTATCGGTTTGACCGTCAAACACCTCGTTAGAGGAGATATAGACCAAGTCGGCATTACAGCGCATACAAGCGTGGGCTACATTCTGTGCCCCAAACGCATTCACCCGAAAGGCCATGTCCGGGTCTTCGGCACACCCATCAACATCGGTCATAGCGGCACAGTTGATGACAATATCTGGACTTTGTAACGAAATTTTTTGAACAATTGTGTGGTCAGTAATATCATACTCGGCTAGTGGCGCGGGAATTATCATAATTCCTTGCCGAGTCAATACATCATGCACAGAACTACCAAGCTGACCGTCTTGGCCTATAATCATTACTCTCATAGATTGTCTTGGCTATTATATATTGTGTGTTGAGTTTTGTAGCATAGGTACTAGGTAAAAGTTCGTCCTAGAAACCCGATTTCTCAAAGAAATCGGGTTTCTGACGTTCTTTCTGGCGAGTTCGTTGAATATTTACGCCTGTGCTGTACACAGCCTGAAGGCCATGCTACAATATTGCTCAACATATAATATATAGTAGGATTTTTATAACCTTAAAGTTGGTAAATGACTGGATTTAGCTCGATGATTCGACTCGTCGAGACGTTGACGAACTAAACTGACGAATACATTCAGGCTCATAATCGGCCAAGGTAATAACAGACCAATTGTCGCCACCACCACAACCTCAAACACCCCCGTTATTTGCCAAAATGCGGAGATTGGGTCGGGTAAGAACCAATTCGAGTCTATACCATTTTGCCAAAATGCCCAAAATAACGGTATGGCAAAGACAAATGTGACCAAAACCGAAAAGCCATACCCAATCCCAAGTAAGGTAATCCAGTCACCTTCGTCATAAAATAGTAGTGATAACATCAGTATCCCGCCGCCAATCAACATGCTCACGGCGGCTCGTCGAGTGACCTCTAAGGGTAGCTCGGCTAAATTGGGAAACGCGCTCAAGGAGTAGCTGAATCCTTGAATCTGGTATAGTCCATAGTATAACAGCACGGTCAGGATTGTGGCAATAACAACAATACTACTGTATGGGCCTCGAAATCGCCACATAATTATCAGCCAAAGCAGTATAACCACCGTGACTATGATGAGGCGTAGCAACTGCTCTTGTCCCAAACGACTATTTCGGGCGGTGCGAATCTCTGCATCAGCCTGATTTTGAATCAGCGAGGCTAACTCGAAGGTACCCTTGAGGTTGCCCTCGGTAAATATCTGCTCGGCGAGTGCTAAATCGTTGCCGATGACGGTTGAGGTTATGGGTGTATAAACTTCATTAATCAGGCTGATGTAGGCAGTGGCTAAGGTGGTGCGTTGTTGGGCGATATGGAGTTGGGCCAAGGCTCGGTCTTCATCAGAAAGGTGCAACAGTTCGAACAGGATACGCCCTTGGGTCGCATTAGGTGGAGCCAAGCCTAGGATCACGGCGACGGTGGGGGCGATGTCAACCTGTTTTGCTTGACTATACGCGCCCGGCACAATATTTTCGCCGACAATCACAAATGGCTGTTGGATGATTTCGGTCTCTACGCCACCATATCCGCCGGTTTCGGTATGACCGTGATCTGAGATAACTAGTAAAACACTGCTACTCAAATCTAAAGATTGGCTAATCTGTGCCAAATATCGGTCAACCCGTGCTGTGGCGAGCGGATAGTTCTCGCTCGCCAATCCCTCGCGGGTGGCGACAGTGCCGATTTGGCTAAACTGGATGAAGACAAAATCAATCTCGTCCTGCTCGATGATGGGTAGCGCGGCTTCAATAATCGCCTCGTCTGCTTCGGCATCACCCTCGGCCGTAAAAAAGCTGTAGTTAAGATGTGAGCGTGGAATGAGATGCTGCCATGCGGGTCTACCGAGCAAAGCCGTTTGCAAGTCGTTTTGTCTGGCTAACCTGAACAGGGTGTCTGTTTGTATGGGCTGGAGCATGGTGACAGATTTATCAATCGGGGGGGCATCGCTCAGTTCGGCATACGCGCCAGTCATCAACGTTCCCCATGTTGATTGGGGATAGGTTGGTGGCGCGCTCTGGATTGTCATGCTTGCTCCGGCTTGTTTTAATTGATCTAAGGCCGGTAGCTCAAGTTCTAGTGAACTATCGTGGCCCAAGCCGCTCAATAGCACTATCACCATTTTCGAGGTGCGTGGTGGCGCAGGTTCGGCATGTTCTAAGGCAATGCCCCGAATCGGTGACCGATGTTGTTGGAGACTTAAGTAAGTCATTTCGGCCCAAATAATCACTAAAACGATAATGTTGGCAAGTAATAAAATACTCAAACCAATCGCGCTTAATTTACGGATCATTGCCCGAATTATACCAGATTGATAGAGGGTGTAAAAAATCGAGTTGGTTTGGTGCTTTATTTGTAGATTTGTAAAAAGGCGTGTAACATATACCGCTGAATAATTTAATTTTTAGGGAAAGTAAGCTGTGCGTGTTGCCATGATAGCATTCCTAAATCATTTGTAAACAGTATTGGATAGTTTACAATGGCGTGGTCTCCCTAATTGCGTACATTTTATTTAGGGTTGCTATGACATAGTGTTTTATCAGTTTTATAGAGTATAAAGTTTTGAATTTCAGAGTTTTACTGAATACTGGAAGCGTGGACTTCCAATATTCGCATTTGCAATTTTAGGCTTGGGTATACGTCTCGGTAGTCCTGCACAAGTAGTGATGGCAGAATCCGGAGTGCAAGGCTTGCCTTGCAAGCAAAGCGAGCTTTGCACTCCTTATCACTACCTTTGCACCACTACCTACGTCTCTATAAATGATGAAGCAATACGCAGTTAGTTAATCGTGTGTAGGAATATATGAATATAGAAGAGTTCGAGCGTCGTTATCAGCAACTATTTAACGATTATCAAGCTAATAAAATAGAAGAGGCGACGTTTATTGCAGAAGTAGATAAACTTCAGTTTCAAGATGATTGGGGACGTTATTGGATGATTGGTGCCCAAACAGGTGCTTGGCATTATTATGATGGGCAGACATGGCATCAAGAGAATCCCCGCGAAGCAGACAACTTACCTGTTGTTGATGAGCATGGCATATATTGGCAACGTGGTGTAAAAACAGGCGAGTGGTATTATTACCAGTCCGAAACAGATGAGTGGGTAAAACCAGAAGACTCCAACAGGCAACCCAGCATCTATAGAGAGCCACAACCTTATCAGGCGCAGGAACAGCCTTATCAGGCGCAGGAACAACAGCCTTATCAGGCGCAGGAACAACAGCCTTATCAGGCGCAGGAACAACAGCCCTATCAGGTACAGGAACAGGCTTATCAGGCACAACAAGCTCCGGCACAACAGGCCCCACCGAGTTTTGACGGTGAATTGTATCAAGATGCTGATGGTCGCTACTGGGCTGTTGGTGCTAAAACAGGTCAATGGTATTTTTACGATGCCAATGGCTGGCAACCAGCCCAAAATTATCAGGCACAACAAGCTCCGGCACAACCTCAGCCAGCGGCCATGCCGAGCTATCAAAACATAGCCCAACCACAAACTACTCAGGGCTATCTTCCTCAAGCCATACCAGCTTATCCGGCTCAACAAGCGGCCTCAAATTATGTCATGCCAACTCAAGAAGCTGCTCCGCAACCGGCTCAACAAGCGGCCTCAAATTATGTCATGCCGACTCAAGAATCTGCTCCGCAACCGGCTCAACAAGCGGCCTCAAATTATGTCATGCCGACTCAAGAAGCCGCTCCGCAACCGGCTCAACCCACCGAGCTTGACCGTCACCTGCCCAAAGAGGATGAGATTCCTCCTCGTCAACCAAGCAAGACAGTTGACGTGAGCCAGATTCGCCAAGAGCAATCGGCCACAACTAACTTAGAAACTCCGGCGGGTGCAGTGACACCATCGACCTCAGCCCCTGCGAATGGATTACCAGCCTTACCCTCTAAAGATCAACCGCCACCGAGTGGTGGTTGGTACTATTTTGATGGAGAAAAATGGCTTCAGTATACCCCGTCTGATGAGGATGCTACGCCCCCAACAAACAAACATGATAGCGTCGATAAACCTGCGGTTGAACCGATTATAACCGCCGTTGATGATGTGGATAGCTCCATTGAAGTGATTGACGTTGAGGTAATCGCGGTCGTTGAGCCAGAGCCAGATGAACCAGCCGCTACTGTGGGTACAGCCTTAACGCCCGCCCCATCTCGATCCATTGAGCCAACCTCAGACTGGGAGACACCTTACAGCAGTTCGTCGGGCGTTCCTTTACATGAAGAGGTCAAACCTCGTCGAGCGACTCAGCCCCCAAAAGATGAGAAGGTCAGCCCGCGCCGTGATAGCCGTCCGGTTAATGTATCAAAAACGCAATCACGCAAAGCGCGTAAAAAGAGTGGCGGAGTTGTCATCCCAACAGGTGCAGACCCATCATCAATTCCGGTACGTCCCAATAGACAACCCTCTCGTCCGGTGCGCCCCCAGAGACAAGCGTCTCGGCCCGTGCCTCGTCAAGGACAACAACATCGAGCGCGTGAGAGTACAATTCCCATTGGTGCTGAAACAGGCCACCGTCAGGCTACAAAGCCGATACCTGTTCAAAAACAGGTGGCTCGCACTGAGGCAATGCCCCAAGTCGTAGCCACGCCAGTTTCATCTCAAAAAGAGAGCGAAAATTTAACCTTTGTAGAGTTTGTACAGGCCCTACCGATAACCATGTGGGTCACGCTTATCGGAGCGATGATGCTCCTTGGGGCTTGCGGAGCAATCATTTTAGGAGGGGGAGTCTTTCAGTCAACCACTGCCGATAGTAATGATGGTATGGCCGGGATAGTTGCTCCACAATCCGAAACGACTCCAACCTTAGACACCAGTATTGTGCCGAACAATACGCCGACCATAGGCCCAACCAAATCGCTACCCACTCCCACCCAAACCTCCACGCCATCGGCGGCAGTTCAGTTTTGCGGCGAAAACATAGCCCTTTGCATTGAGCATCCGGGTGGCTGGAAAACATATCAAGATGAATCGATCATGATCTTTTCCCCCACCGAAGATGGCTTAGACCCAGAAAATCGGTCTGAAGTGGTGATGCGGTTGGGACAATCGACCGAAACGACTGCTGTATCTGAGTTTTTAGCCAGTGTACTGTCTTTGTTCCCGCTTGATGCTGAAACCCTCAATGAAGTGCCGCTCAGTATTGCCGGACACACTTGGACTTCTGTCCAAATTCAGTACAACGAAGCTGGTCAGCCGATTGTCGCTACCTTAGCCGTAACGGTTAAGGATGACACCAGCTACTATCTGGCGGCTGTTGCTTCGGCAAAAGAATGGAATGGTTTACAGCCACGTTTTCAGGACATGATTAAGAGTGTGTATTTTGGTACGGCTGATGAATCGAGTGATAATGAAGAGAAAACAACGCCCACCAAAACTGCAACCGTAGAATCTGATGACGAGATTGAGGTGGATGATGAGGCGACAGCTACAGCCGATGCGGATGAAACGGTTGTAGCGGATGAAACGGTGGAAACGGATGAAACGGCGGAAGTTGAGGAAACGGATGAAGCGGATGAGGATGAGACAACTGCCACATCAACAGCAACCGCCACTAAAACAGCGACATCAACTAATACCCCCACTCCTAAAGCCACTGCTACACCAACTGCCACCCCTGCTCCTGTAATTTACGAGGTTAAATCAGGCGATACCCTGAGTAAAATCGCTCAACAGTTTGATATTGAGCTTGACCTGTTAGCAGAAGAAAACGGTATTGATATTGATAATTCCACGCTACAAATCGGAGAAGAACTCGTTATTCCTGTCGCGGACGAAGTTCCGGTCTCGTCAGCGAGCGATGAGGAAGAGGAAGAAGATGATGAGGAGGTGGAGGAGGACACAACCGCTCCCCCATCTGTTACCGATGAGGATGACACCTCAGATGATACGGACGAGGATGACACTTCAGATGATACGGACGAGGATGACATCTCAGATGATACGGACGAGGAATCGGAATCTGGAACAGCCACGCCAACCGCAACATCTGAACCCGAGGAACCAGCAGAATTAAGCGGACGAATCGTCTACCCAGCTTTTCAAAATGGGCCGGGGAGTTATGATTTATGGCTATACGAGATCGGGACCGGCGATCACCGTATTATTGCTGGTGAAGCGAGTCAACCAGCCTTTAGTCGAGATGGCAGTTTGTTAGCCTATCGTTCTTGGGACATAAGAAGCCGGGGCATAATCTTCCGTAATTTTGTCAGTGGTGAGGGCGGTCAAGCCACCAATTTTGTTGAAGACGGTTTGCCTGCTTGGTCTCCCGATGGGTTCTCGTTTATCTTCTCTAGTCGTCGTGAAGGAGACCGTCAACCTCGCCTGTTCCGAGCCGATTCAACTCGTTTGGGTAGTGACAAGGCAATTCCGTTTGAAGGAGTTTATTCATACGTATTGTCGAATGGTAACATCGTTGCCAGAGGATGTTTACCCGGTTCAGTTGACTGCGGTTTGTATGTCATGGGGTCAAGCGGGAGTAACCCGAAAAAGATTGGCAGTAACAAAGACACTGCACCGTCTGCTTCTCCTGATGGGACTAAAATCGTTTTTATGTCGAACGGACGCGGGGCAACTAGTTGGGAAATTTGGACTATGAAGATTGATGGTTCTGGGGCGAAACGTCTTACCAATAATGGTAGTAATGACGGTTTACCCACATGGTCTCCTGATGGAAAAAGTATCGCTTACGCCTCTGACCAAGATGGCAGTTGGGCGATATGGGTGATGAACGCGGATGGTAGTAATTCTAAAAGTCTATTCACTATGAAAGGCTCACCCAATGGTAAAGTATTGAGCGATGAAAACAATTCGTTTGGTTGGTGGGAAGAGCGTATCTCTTGGGCTCAGTAATCAAACAGAGACATGGACGACATGGACGCAGGAACGGCCCAAAGGGGAGATATGACCGCTAATCAAAAAATCTGCGAATTATCACTCGCAGAGCCAGAAATCGGACTGTTTTTAGGATAAATCATTCGCATCAACTGGATTAACAGTCATATTCTGTACTCCCTCAACTACTCTATGCCCAATGAAAATAGTTAATGGTTAATTGCCAACAAAATACTTATCTTGTAAAATTACAACTGTTATTCCTACAGAGACTCGATTTTATTATAAATCGGGTCTCTATGCCCATTAGGAATAATTATAGTTTTCTAGAAAATCTTGTTAGGTCTGGATCAAAACTTGGTAGTGGTGCAGATGTAGTGATCACGGAGCGCAAAGCTTGCTTTGCATGCAAGGCAAGCCACTCCGGAATTCCCCTTCACTACTTGTGCAGGACTACCCAAAACTTTTCTAGATGACTATATACTCAATCGTGATACTGATATGGCTGATTTAATTGGAAAAACGTTAGGAAAGTACCGTGTCGTTGCCAAACTAGGACTAGGCGGCATGGCTGAGGTGTACAAGGCTTATCAACCTGGTTTAGACCGATATGTGGCTATTAAAGTCCTGCATAGCCACCTTAGTTCAGACCCCAACTTTTTAGGCCGCTTTGAACGAGAAGCACTGGCTACGGGAAAACTCCGTCACTCTAATATCGTCCAAGCGCTTGACTTCGATCAGGATGCGACGACCTATTTTTTGGTTATGGAGTATGTCAATGGCCCAACGCTCAAAGATGAGCTAATTACTCGCTTCAAAGTCAATAAGCCTTATAGCTTAAGAGAGATAGCATTACTTTTTACGGCTCTTTGTGATGCTATTGAGTATGCCCATGCCCGAAAAATGGTACACCGCGATCTAAAACCAGCCAACATTATGCTTAATATGGAAGGTCAGGTGATGCTCACTGACTTTGGGATTGCTCGCATGCTCGAAGCCACGCAATATACGGCTACTGGCTCTCTTGCTGGAACTCCGGCCTATATGTCACCTGAGCAAGGACAAGGGAAAAAAGTAGATGAGCGAAGTGATATTTACGCCATTGGTGTTATTTTGTACGAGATGGTAACGGGTAGTGTCCCTTATGAAGCTGACACTCCCATCGCCGTCGTGCTAAAACATATCAATGATCCTCTGCCGATGCCTACAGCCATCAACCCGACACTACCTAAATCGGTTGAGCGGGTCGTCCTGAAATCCATGAGTAAAAATCCGGAGGATCGGTATCAAACGGCTGGAGATATGGCGAGCGCTCTCCGCGATGCAAGCGGCTTAAAACCGAGCGATACAGTTCGTAAATTCCCCTTAACGGTTATCACTCCTTCACCTGATATCGAAGATCAAGTAGACCCTCGAACTGGCGAGTTTACCGCGATCCTCTCCCAAGTTTCTGTCACCGATGAGCATACGATTATGTCGTCACAAACCGTCTCCGATACGATGGCAGATATTTCGGCTCAGAAAAAATCGCTCTTACCCTTTATCGTCGCAGTAATTATCATTTTGGCCGCGACTATAGGCGGAGCGATGCTATTCCTAAATGGCGAAGAGGCACCGCAGGTTGACACTAAAGCGACCAATAGCGCAATCGCCGAGCTGAACAAAACTGCAACCGCTCAGGCTGACATAGAGTTGACCGATACTGCTGATACTGTTGCTGATGTCGATGCCACATCCACGGCGGTTTGGCTTACGAAAGACGACGACCGAGACGGATTAAGCAATGAAGCCGAACTACAGGCCGGGACATTCCCCGACAAACGTGACACAGATGAGGATGGGATTGATGACAGAGAGGAGATTGAGACGTACTTCACCGAGCCGCTAATTTCTGATAGTGATGGAGATGGTTTGAAGGATGGTGAAGAGGTCAGCCAAGGTTTAGACCCGAATAATCAGGATACTGATGGGGATGGGGAGGTCGATTCGCGTGATGAGAATCCGGGCAATGCCCACACTCCAACGCCCACACCCACCGATACGCCGCTTCCCTTGCCGACAGACACCGCTCCCCCGTTGGCTACTGATACGCCATTGGCTACTGATACGCCATTGCCCACTGATACGCCACTGCCCACCGCCACAGCTCAAGCACCCATTGCGACCTTACCGCCAACTAGCACACCCACTCCCGACGAACCAACCGCCACTCCTCCCCCTGCGTTGCCCGCTATTTCGGGGAAAATCGCCTTTTCGGTTGATGATGGGGCCGGTAAGTACAATGTTGTCATCTACTCCATGCCTGATGGCAAAAAATTAGGCGAGATTCAAGGCTCACGTCAGCCCCATTTTCGAGCCGATGGCAAAAAACTGTTGGTGAATGCTCAAGGCGGTGGCTTTGGAGAAAATATCTTCCAAGCGGGACCAACCGGCGCGATTGAGCGAGCCGTCAGTAGTAGTCCGAGTGATGAGCATCCGTTTTTTAATCCAGAAGGTAATCGTATCTCTTTCGGTAACGCCAACTTGGTCACAGGTGGAGAGGGCAAAGTCAACCCTTACATATTTGTCCAATGTAGTATTCTCCCCCCCTCCGAGGAGAGTGATGGGCAGTGCCAAAACATCGCTACCTTTGGTATACTCGTCCCTGATGGTCAAGTGGGTGAGATTATCGGCTCCCATCCGGTTTGGGCCGGCAATGATCATATTGCCTATCGTGGGTGCGACACATGGCGCGGCGGCGGAGGTTCTTGTGGCATGTACATCGTGCCATCATGGGCTAATAAACGGAGCGGAAACGGCGTGACTCCTCGCAAATTGATTGATGGCACTAGTATCTTTCCGACCGGAGCCAGAAATAATCTCATCGCTTTTCAGACGAGAGAATCAGGAATTTGGGAACAACACATTACCACAGTGGCTGGTGGTATGTCAACAAATATCTCCAATAGCCCCGGTTCAAATGACGGACTGGGTACAATTTCGGTAGATGGCAGATGGGTCGCCTTTGCCTCAGACCGGAGCGGTGTTTGGGCCATTTATGTCGCCCCTACTTCGGGTGGTAAGGTGCAACACCTGTTTGATTTCCCCAAAGCCAACCCTTGGGCGACAGGAGCTCGAGAATGGATAAATGAACGGATGAGTTGGGCTCCTTAGTACTACAACAAGATAAATCAGTGCTTTGCTACCTTGAAATAAGAGGCACTAAAAAAAGGGATGAGGGAGAAACTCCGATATCCCTTTTTTATTAGGAGCATTTATGTTATAACTCCGAAAATCGAAGGATAATAGTCAACTATTACGGTATTTGAGTTCATTTCTATATTTCTATACCGCTCGAAGCCTGTCCTGAGCGAAGTCGAATGGATGACATGGGATAATTATTTTTCCCATGCTCCTAAATAACCAACAGTATCGTAGGATAGGCTTTAGCCTGTCCGTATAGCCTAAAGCTCCACAAATAATCATCTTATTTAAGGAGAGGAATACCCCATGTCGATAGAACAAACAACTCCAACCAATATTGAAATTGATGTAAAACAAAGCCAAGTACGTATCAGTTGGCAAGACGGTGTACAAACCGATTATCCGTTTACTGATTTGCGTAAAGTATGCCCCTGTGCCGAGTGTGAAGCGTTTCGCAAAAATGACGACCCACTTCGTGTCATTCAGTCTGAACAAGTTGTCACCGAAGGGGTGCTTCAGCCCTACAATCCGGCTCAGGTGGTGGGCAACTATGCCATCCAGTTTTTTTGGGCTGATGGGCATAGTGCCGGAATTTATTCCTTTAAATTTCTTCGTGAGATTAGTGGGCAATAATTAAACGTAGAGCAATCGACAAACAAATCTACCTTCCCAAAGCTGGTTTTGGATAATCTACTCTGAACGATGTCTTGTTCTTATCCAAAGCAGGTCTCAACCAATAGCTTTTGGGAAGGTTTGTTGTTATTATCGTAGAACTATTAGCAAGGAATGACAGAAAACAAGGCAATATTTATTCTCAACATGGTTAATTGTGCATAATTCATGACCGTCAACTTAAGGGTTTGTAGTAGGCACTTTAGTGCCGTTTGAAGGCGATGAATCGCCTACTACAAACGTTATGTTGATACTTATGGCGCATAATTTATGACTGTAACCCCTGAGTACAGGACAAAAAAAGATTGAACTTGTTACAGAAGAAAAAAGGGACACAGATTAACACGGATACACACAGATAAGCCTAAAAAATCCGTGTTTATCAGCGTTTATCCGTGTCCTAACTGTTT
>JAUCGB010000012.1 GCA_030377895.1 Anaerolineales bacterium HSG24 | reverse complement strand
CCTCTATTGTCATCATCTTGACCGCCAATGATAATGTTCGACATTGTCGGGATGCGTTTAAATTGGGGGTTACTGATTATATCTCCAAAAATTGGCGCGACAATATATTCGCGATGGTAGATAAATCGATTCAAGAAGCGATGGAGGCGGTTACTCAACGCGGCAACCTCAAAGATGAAGTTTGGATAGAGGACAATTTAGAACAACTCCGAGCCAACTACATGGGCCAATATGTAGCGGTCATCAATCATGGGGTGATCGAATCAGCAGAAACGGAAGAAGCGGTCAAGGAAAAACTGGCGATACGCAAACTGCCTCTGTTTCTAACCGTCATTCGCAAAATCGAACCGCCCACCGATTCGGTCATCGAGCAACTGGAACAGGAGTTGGCGCAAAACAGTCAGCCGGTGGTTTATGTGGAGGGCAAAACTGATATGGTAATTTTGCAGACAGCATGGCAAAAACTATATGGCGATGAAACCATGCCCTTCCGCATTATAAGTTTAATACCTGACAATCAGAAGTTTGGCGCGGCAGGCGTTGGCTCTCTCACAAAAATCATCCGCGCGGTTCGGGCAGATAGTCCACAGCTTGTGATTGGTCTATTTGACCGTGATTCCGAGGGGATTAAAAAGGGATATAATCAGCTTCCTAAGAATTTCTTATCAGAAGATGCCGCTTTGCAAGCCAAAATCGCCCGCAACAAAAAAGCCGCGGCCTTCTTGCTTCCCATTCCCCAAGGTCGGGAACGGCATGCTGAGTTTGAGAATCTCTGTATTGAGTACCTTTTCTCCGATGCAGTGTTGGCAATGAAAACATCCGATGGTAAAGGGTTGGAGTTGGTAGCCCAACAAAAGTCAGTAAAGGTTGGCAGTGTAACCAAACAATTCACGATTGAAGACTCAGCGGCTCATCAAATCAAGGGCAACAAAAAAGCCTTCGCCGAGCAGATTGTCCCCACCTTAGACAAAACCGAGTTTGAGGCATTTCACGCCATCTTCACCAAAATCGAGCGACTTATTCAACACTTAGAGATTGATTGAAATTATCGGTTTCTCCCTCATTATGTCCAACACCATCACCGCCTTACGTCTACAAAAAAAGAACAAAAACCGAGTCAATGTCTTTCTGGATGGCGAATATCGATTCGCCCTCAGTTTTAATGCCGCGGCCACCCTTAAAAAAGGGCAAGAGCTAACGGAGGCTGAAATTGCCGAGTTAACTGCTGAGGGCGAGCAACACAAACTGTATGAGCAGGCGTTGCGTTATCTCGGCTATCGGGCTAGAAGCGAGGGGGAAATGCGTCAACATCTGTTGGGCAAAGGGCATGCCGAGGCTCTGATTGAGGAGACGATAGACCGTCTGCGGGAAGAGGGTTATCTGGATGATGAGGCGTTTGCCCGACTGTGGCTGGCTAACCGTGAACAACTCCGGCCACGGGGAGCGCGGGCCTTACGATACGAGCTTCGTCAAAAAGGGGTGAATGACACGGTGATTGAGCATGTGTTAGCCGACCTTGACGAGGAACATTCGGCATGGGCGGCCATACAACCAAAACTACGCCAATGGCGGTCGCTCGATTGGCCCACTTTTCAGAAAAAGAGCATGGGGTTTCTCAATCGGCGGGGGTTTGGCTATGATGTTTGTCGCACGATTTGCGAGCGAGGATGGACTGAGATTGAGCAGGATAGATAAGGAGTGCAAAGCTTGCTTTGCATGCAAGGCAAGCCTTGCACTCCGGATTTCCCCATCACTACTTGTGCAGGACTACCGAATGTTTGGTAGTCCTGCATAGGTACCCGACAGCCAAAACTAATTAGCACAGAGTTTCACAGAGGAACACAGAGGAACACAGAGGAACACAGAGAAAAAGCGAATTATTCTTTCCTCTGTGTTCCTCTGTGCGTCTCTGTGAAACTCTGTGTTCCTGTTTTAGCTTTTCCTAAACCAGTTTGTCGGGTAACAAGATTACAAAAAGAAGCGAGAAAAAAATTTCTCGCTTCTTTTTTATATTCCGCCTCTATTCAATTGAGCAAATAGGCTCGATTGTGCCTATACCTCACATTTCTTTCCTTACAGGAGATCGCTGACAACCTCTTTTTCGCCACGCAGTTCTTTTAAGGTAAGAGTAAACTTCTCTTTAGCGAAATCACTCATCGACAAGCCTTGCACAATGCTGAATCCACCTTCACCATCGGCGGTGGTGGGGAAGGAGAAGACCAACCCTTCATCAACGCCATAGCTTCCATCAGATGGTACGGCGCATGAGAACCATTCACCATCGGCGGTTTTCTTACGCATGTTCATGATATGGTCTAAAGCAGCAGAAGCGGCAGAGGCAGCGGAGGATGCGCCCCGAGCTTGAATGATGGCCGCGCCTCGTTTTTGCACGGTAGTGATAAACTCACCCTGTAGCCATGCTTGGTCGGTGATAACTTCTGATACGGGTTTGCCGTTAATTTTGGCGTTTTCCACATCAGGATACTGGGTTGCGCTGTGATTGCCCCAAATTGTTACATTGCTGATGTCGGTCACTTTAACACCCGCTTTAGTAGCGAGTTGGCTATAGGCCCGATTTTCATCAAGCTGAGTCATGGCCGCGAATCGGTCTGCGGAGACATCGCTATTGTTGGCCGCAATCAAGGCGTTGGTATTGGCTGGATTCCCAACCACTAACACCCGCACATCATCGGCCGCTTTGTTGAGTGCTTTACCTTGTCCGGTAAAGATTGGGCCATTTTCGCGAATCAAATCGCCCCGTTCCATGCCTTTACCCCGAGGTTTAGCTCCAACTAATAAACCCCAGTTAATCCCATCAAATGCAACTTCGGCATCGTCTGTGGCGACCACGTTATCCAACAAGGGGAAGGCGCAGTCGTTAAGCTCCATGACCACCCCTTCTAAGGCTTTTAAGGCCGGAGTAATCTCTAGCAGATGCAGGGCCACTCGTGTATCTTGCCCAAAAACCTCTCCCGAAGCTAAACGGAACAGCAGTGCATATCCAATATTACCGGCAGCGCCGGTTACAGCGACTTTTACAACGTTACTCATGATATTTCTCCCTTGAAAAAATAAAAGTATTAGCCATATTAATCCTACAAATCACATGGCTAATTAGGCAGTGCCAAGTTTTAAAACCTCCCAAAAACCGTTGGCTGACGACGGTAGCTAGTGTCGAAGCCAGTTTCCCTTCGGCAGGCTCAGGGAGCGTTGGGAGATTTATTTTTCTGGAACTGCCTTATTAAAGTAATTTGATTGACAGCAAATCTCGCCATCAGGCACAAAGGCCAAACTGTATGTTACACCCAAACAGCAAATTTGTGAAGTATAGTGTAATCGCATGAATTGGCCATCATCTGAGTACAGGACAAAAAAAGATTGAACTTGTTACAGAAGAAAAAAGGGACACGGATTAACACGGATACACACAGATAAGCCTAAAAAATCCGTGTTTATCAGCGTTTATCCGTGTCCTAACTGTTTTGTCCGGTACTTATAGATGTTCAGATAACATTTTCAGCCGTTACCTTCCCGCAAGTTTAGAACTTGCGGGAAGGTTGGTCTTGAATTGAAAACCATTATCTGAAAGACTGTAGGGCCATCATCTAAAAGCTGTATACACGTCTCACTCCCGATACATGGTCATGCCAAATCCCCCATCAACCGTGATGGTTTGCCCGACGATCATGGCCGCGTCGTCAGAACAGAGAAAGGCGACCAGATTCGCCACATCTCGAGGCATGGTCAGGCGGTTGGCGGGGGTCATTTTTTTGGCAAACTCAAGATATTTCTGTTGATCTATTGGAAAGGCCGAGAGCGCGTCCGTCTCAACCACGCCCGGAGAGACAGCGTTGGCGATGATTCCGTGCGGGGCTAACTCTGCCGCTAGGTAACGGGTTAGGGCTTCAACCACCGCTTTCGAGAGACCAATCGGCCCGTAATGAGGCAATGTTTGCCGACTGCCGGGGCTAGTCAGGTTGACAATCCGCCCCCAGCCTTGTTGTTCCATATAGGGCGTGACCCACTTCACACACCGCAGAATCGAGCGGGCGTTAGTGTCCATCGTCCAGTCCCAATGTTTATCTTGCACGGCCAAAATATCTTTGGGGATACCACTGGCCGCGTTGCCGATAAAAATATCGCATGGAGTAAAGGTTGATTCTAACTGGTCGAACATGGCTTCAATCTGTTTGGTATCGGCCAAATTAGCCTTGACCGCGATGGCCCGTCGGCCTATCGCTTCGATTATACTGACCACCTCTTGGGCAGATCGTTTTTTTCGCAAATAATGGACGATTACATCGGCCCCAGCCTCGGCCAAACGGAGGGCGATGGCGCGACCAATTCCTCGCGACGAGCCGGTGACTAAGGCGGTTTTATGGGCTAAAAACAAATTGGACATAGAGTGAGTTTTCCTTGCACAGTTATAGGGAACGCAGGCAGGATGCCAATTCACATCAGGCTAAACCATTATACATAAGACAGTGGACTTGAGCCAAACAGTTGTGAAGCAATGATCTTGAGCCAAAATGAGATGCGCTACGGAGTAATCAGAGTTGACAAATCAGGCTAATATGAATAAACTGCTTAATATGATACATTAACAACGTTGATGTAGGCAAAATAGTTGCATCAATAGAGTGATTTCTATTTGTTTTTCTTAATTTTCTGTATACATTAATGACTTGACAGCTGTTTCTTGTAATCATTCAACCCCCTTGTTCCCAAACCGAGTTTGGAAGCACAATTACTCAACAACTCCGCTTGTGACCCGTAATATACTAGAAACGGAGTTTATCAGGCATATACGTTCCCAATCTCCAGCTTGGAACGAGGGTGAACGGTTATAATTTTAACACTGAGAGCGTAAACATCTAGTCTACCGTAGACAAGATGTCTATGCTCCCCGTACTGTAGGAGGTTTAGATGAGTTTTTCTTCGTTTTTGAAAGTAGTTGGTATGTTACTGGTTTTTATTGTAGCTCCGTTATTACTCGGATGGTTTTGGATGCGGGACTACGTCGCCCCCAAACCGGCTGTGGGTATCATTCGCATGAATATGGATGTGTGGGCCGGGAGTAACCTTTTGTTGACCAAGCAGATTGAAGCAGTTCGTGACAACACCAGTATTCGGGCGGTGGTCGTGCAAATCGATTCGCCCGGTGGTGAGGTGGTGTCAGGGCAAAATATGTACATGGAGCTACAAAACCTACGTCGAGAGATGCCCGTGGTTGGCTCGATTGATAACATGGCCGCTAGTGGCGGATACTACATCGCTATGGCCGTTGACCCAATTTTCGCCAAACCATCATCAAACGTAGGCAACGTGGGAGTCTGGTCGTTTGCCCCACCCGATTTGGGAGTGAACGATGTGGTGTTAGCCAGCGGCCCATTTAAGATGACGGCCAGTAGTCGAGATGAGTTTTTACGCGACATCGACGGCATTAAAGAGGAGTTCATGGAGATCGTTTACAGTCAGCGAGGAGAACGCATGAAAATCTCCAAGTCTGAACTATCGCAAGGTCTGTTATACAAAGGCCGCGAAGCCATCGAGTTAGGCTTGATCGACCAAATCGGCACCCAAACTGAGGCGATTGAGTTCGCCGCAGAGCAGGTCGGTATCAGCGAGTACGAGACCATCGACATGTTGGATGTGGTCTTCATGGACATGTTCGGCCAACCCGCGCCCATGCTCAAACCTGTCACACAACTGATTAACCCAGATACCGAGCAACCCTACATTGAGCCTTGGTATGGCACAGTAAACCCGCAAACTGGCTCGCGAAACTTACCGCTGGGAATTTACATGTTATACGACCCTTTGACTTGGGAACGTATAGGAGAACCTTATGAATAGTCAAAAAACCCTTCTTTTATCCTTCATCGCGCTACTGCTTTTAACCGTTCCTGCGACTGGACAATGGTTCTATTATTACTCTTTGCCCAGCGCTGGATACACCCCCGAAATCGCCGAATTTGACCAAGATAACTATAATCCGCGCGGGCTAGAGTATCAGGCTAAGTTTGTTGATGATCCTATCGACGGCGAAGGGCTGGTTATTTTTGACCTGACTCACAACAACAACATTCAGCTTAATGATTTGGGGCTGTTGCAAACTCGCATCGAAGCCCGAAATGTAACTGTCAAGATTTTTGAAAGTAGTGATGAGGAGCTTAACCTTAGCAATGAGTTGCATGGTGCAACCGGATTTATTGTACCTCTGCCGACCACGCCCTACAGCGCCGCCGAAAAGGAAACGCTCCTAAAATTTGTCGAAGATGGCGGACGGATCATGCTTATCGCCGACCCGACTCGACCCGTCCCGCCGGATGAGGAGGAGTTTCTGAGCCTATCTGACATCTTTTTCCCGCAAAGCGCGCTCCCCTCGATTAACAGTTTAGCCAATGCTTTTGATATTACTTACGTTGACGATTATCTGTATAGCCTAGATAACAACATGGGCAACTATCGAAATATAATATTCAACGAGTTTGATAATTCGCATGGATTGACCAGTGACGTTGATGAGTTGGTCTTTTTCGCGGCTCATTCGCTATACGGAGACGGGGTTGAGTTGGCTGTGGGTGATGCGAGCATGGCCTCCCCAATTCGGACTGGCGAGGCGGGCTTGTCGAGTGCGATTTTAAGTACCGATGGGCAGGTGTTGGCCTTGGGTGATGTGACCCTGCTCACGCCGCCCTACAACGCCGTGTCTGACAACAATCAGTTTATCAGCAACATTGCCGATTGGCTGGCCGTCGATGAGCGGGAGCGGGAGTTGGAAGATTTTCCCTACCTGTTCAGTACCGAGATTGTCGAGCTGGTTCAGACCAATCAAGACCAGCTTGACCCGCGTCTGATTGCCCATAGTAGCGTGCTTCAAGAATCGTTTGACGAGCTTGACTTGACCTTGACCTTGAGCGCGACCCCAAATCATGAGCATGACATCCTGTACGTCGGCACTTTTGACGATACCGACATCATCTCCGACTATCTGACCACCGTCGGCATCACCATCACCATTGAGCTAACCGACACTGACAGTCTGACCGATACGGACACCTTGACTGGCACGGACACGCTTACAGGCACGGACACACTTTCCGACACCAGCAAACTTGATGAGGACTCGGACGGCGATGCAGAATCTGAGGCAGATGCAACGAACGAAACCGCTGATGATGAAGTAGCTGACGATGAAGTAGCTGATGATGAAGTGACTGATGATGAAGTAGCTGATGATGAAGTGGATGAGACCCAATCAACCAAGGATGACGAAACGGGTGACGAGGCTGATGAATCAACTGAATCAACTGAATCAGATGAGGAATCAGCCGAAGACGAGGACTTCCCATCTGACGAATCTGACGAATCTGACGAAAAAGAAGCAACCGACGATGAGGAGACCGATAGTGAGTTTGATGAAGTTGATGAAGTTGAGGAAGTTGAGGAAGAGCCAGAGCCAACCATCACCATTGAAATGGAGTCGATTGGCACGGTGGACTCGCTGGGGACAACCATCTATTTGGTTGACCGGACAGACGAGAATCTGGTCTTAATCGTCCTCACCGCCGACGGTGAAAGCGCGATCACCGCCTTGGACAAGTTGATCAGCCGTGATTTTTCCGGTTGTGCCGAAAATGGCACGGTTCTGCTCTGCTCGACTGGGCAAGTACAGGACGGCGCGGGCTTGGATGCGATGGAAGAGGACGTGTCGGAAACAAGCGATGAGGAGACAACCGACGACTCATTAGCCACCTCCGACCACAAAATCTTTATTCTGGCTGACGACGATGGGCCAGAAGGCAGTCGCACTGGCGCGGATGATTGGTTGTCGATCCTGACCAATTACGAGGTGACGGTCTGGTCTACCACCGATGACGGCATCCCGACCAGCGACGATGTGACCGACCATGACCTATACATCATCGATTCGGGCGATTACGCGGTAGATTCCGACGATTTTGATACTTTCTTTGCCTTCGCCGGAGTGGAGGATGGCATTGGGGTCATGTTTATCGGCGCGCAACCGCTCATCCTGCCCGACGATACCCAGTTCGAGGAGTTAAACGATCTGGAGGTCAACGACGGTAGCCATCCGGTCATGGACGGCTTGAGCGAGGGCGACATCATCCAGCTAGAGACATCGGAAAGTGGGGTACTGCCTGTGGTTATCCCCAACCCCGATGACCTATATGAGGATGCTTCGCTTCTGCTAACTCGCGGCCCCAACAGCCCCGAAGCTGGAACGCCCGTCGTCGTTGCCGCCAACGACAGTAGCACCGAAACCCGCATCATCCTAGCCACCTTCGCCTTCTACCGTTTACCCGACGAGACCCGCACCAGCTTTGGCCTCAACTCGGTTAGCTGGTTGTTAGGGGAGTAGCTACATGGGTGTAAATATTCAGTAAACTCGCCAGAAAGAGCGTCAAAAACCCGATTTCTTTGAGAAATCGGGTTTTTAGTGACGGGTTTTTAGTGACATGACTACCACTCCCTAACGGCTCTATGCCACCGCCGATCAATCTTGCCAGTACTGGTCTCCTCAAACTGAGGCAGATAAACAAATCGGCGCGGTAGTTCATACTTAGGGAGCATATTTTGCTCAAGCAGAGCATACCGCAAATCAGCCTCAACCGTCTCGCTGAGGGGCGCGCCCTCCATGATGACGACCACCATCTGGCCCAATTCGGCATGGGGTAAGGGGGCAACAAAGAATCGGCGATGGGCGAGTTGACCATGCCGATAGGTCAGCAGGAGGGTGGCAATGGCTCGCTCGACGGTTTCGGCCTGCACCTTGACCCCGCCGCTGTTGATGACATAGTCGCTCCGACCTAACCAACGAAATGCCCCATCAGCATGTAGCTCGACTAGATCGTTGGTCACGAGAGGCTGATGGTTGGTCAGGACAGAGGTGATGGTCAGACAACCCCGCGCATCGAGGCTGGTGGTTACGCCGGGAAGGGGGATAAACAGGTCGCTGGCCTGCGGGCCGTTTAAGCGTCGCAGGGCGATATGGCTGACGGTTTCGGTCATGCCGTAGGTGTGGTAAATGGGTGATTGAATCGCCTGCAACTGTTGAGCCAACATCAGGCTGACCGGCGCACCACCGATGAGGATGGCTTTCATGCGATTCAGAATCGGGAGTTTGTCGGGTGTGTTAGTCAGGGTTTTTTGCAGTTGCATAGGTACTAGGGCGGTAAACTCAAGCGTTACTCCGTCTGGCAGGTTAGCCAAAGGAGTACTGGAGGGGGGCAGTACCAATAGGTCGAGGCTGAGTTCAAAGGCTCGCACTAGCATCATCAACCCAGCGATGTAGTCGGTGGAGAGACAGACGAGGGCGCGATCTCCGGCTTGGAGGCCGAGTGCTTGGCCTGTCATTCGTGCGCTGGCTTGCATTTGGGCACGGTGTAGCCGAATCGGTTTCGGCTTGCCAGTCGAGCCGGAGGTATGCAGGATAAACTCATCTTGCTCAGAGAGCCATTGTTGGTAAAATTGGAAGGTTTTTATTTCGTGCGGAGTCATATCCTCGAACCTGATTAGCACAGAGTTTCACAGAGGAAATCCGGAGTGCAAGGCTTGCCTTGCATGGGCTATCAACTTAACGTGAGACAGATAATATCGTAGCACAGTCTTTAGACTGTGTGCGGCACAGGCTGAAGCATGTGCTACATGTCTCGGCTTACGTTGATAGCCCTTGCATGCAAAGCAAGCTTTGCACTCCGGATCACTACATCTGCACCACTACCCCATTTAATTCTTAAAACGCCGATATGGTTTCCGTTTTGAGCCACCACGATAAGGGCGTTTATGTCCACTACCACGAGTAGCTTTGGGGGCGTTCTGTTTTTGTTTGGATTGAGGGGACTTGGATTGGAACTGAGTTTCGGGGTTAAAGTCGCCGTAGTCAAAATCGGGCAAACGCCGCCGCTCTAGGTTAGTTTTGAGGGTCTTTTCGATGTCGCGCACCATGTCCGCGTCGTCGGGCATGGCAAAGGTGAAGGCTTCGCCAGTTTGCTCGGCTCGTCCAGTACGCCCAATTCGGTGGGTGTAGGCATCAACCGTGTCTGGAATGTCGAAGTTGATGACGTGAGAAATCTCGGTTACGTCGATGCCTCGGGCCGCGATGTCGGTGGCGACGAGGATATCGTATTTGCCGTTTCGATAGCCATCAATCGCTTGCTGACGGCGGCTTTGACGCATGTTCCCTTGTAGGGCAATGACGCGGTAGCCTCGTTTGGCTAAATCAAGGGCCAAGGTATGGGCACGGCGTTTGGTGCGAGTAAATACCAGCACTCGCCCTGTGGCGGTACGTTGCAAGAGTGCCAACAGTAGTTTTTTACGAAGTGTTTTTGGCACTGGAAACAAGGCATGGGAGACCGTTTGGGCCGGGGCAATTCGACCAATCTGCACCGTGACCGGGTCATTCAGAATCGTATCAGCCAGTTTCCGAATGTCGTTTGGCATGGTGGCCGAGAAAAAGAGGGTCTGCCTCTTGGTGGGTAGTTGCTTGATGATGCGACGTATATCGGGCAGAAAACCCATGTCACACATACGGTCTGCCTCATCCAGTACCAGCACCTCGATTTGCGACAGGTTGATACTGCCGTCTCCCATGAGGTCGAGCAATCGCCCGGGACAGGCGACCACAATCTCGACTCCCCGATGCAGGGCCGCTTCTTGGGGGCGTTTGCTGACTCCGCCGTAGACTGTAGTACTACGGATTTTGGTTTTACGACTAAAGTCGAGGCTGGCTTGATATATCTGCTCGGCCAGTTCACGGGTGGGGGTGATAATCAGCACCCGTACCTGTCGAAGCGGGCCTCGGATTAGGCGTTGTAAAATCGGCAATAAAAAGGCCGCTGTCTTTCCGGTTCCGGTTTGAGCCAAACCGAGCAGGTCATGCCCTTGCAAAACGATAGGGATGGCCTTGGCTTGGATGGGCGTGGGGGTTACGTAACCTGCGGCTTTGATGCCCGCTTTGATTCGAGCATCAAATGAAAACTGTTCAAAATTCATAAAAAAGTTGTCCTTGTTGTTATAAATTGAAGAGGCATTATACCATTCAGACCCATACCCTGAAAACGAATGGGGCATGGTTCAAACTGAAGGAAATCAGCTTTCAGCCCCCTTGTTCCCAAACTGGGTTTGGGAACTTGCTACCCGACAAAGTGGTTTAGGGAAGGCTAAAACAGGAACACAGAGTTTCACAGAGACGCACAAAGGGGCACAGAGGAAAGAATAATTTGCTTTTTCTCTGTGAAGCTCTGTGTTCCTCTGTGAAACTCTGTGCTAATTAGTTTTGGCTAACTTTTCTGTCGGGTACTGAAGTTTGGGAACACAATTGCTCAAGCAAGCTCTGTTTGCGACTTGCAACATGCCAGAAACAGAGTTTCTTTGGCAAATACGTTCCCAATCTGGAGATTGGGAACGAGGGGGGATGAACGAGGGGGGAACGAGGGGATGAACGGTTACTCTCTGCCTATTACAAGATTCCTACTGGTATTCATGGCATATTGACCAAGCTATTATTATCTGCCATAATATTAATACCAATTTTAAACTGGTATTGGTAATGCTCTTTAACAATTAAGTATGAAGTTTATGACTGTAAACTTGAAAACTTTACAGACAAAAGACCTAGCGGAAGTTTTCTGGCTATCAACGTAAGCCAAGACATGTAGCACATGCTTCAGCCTGTGCGGCACAGTCTAAAGACTGTGCTACGATATTATCTGTCGCACGTTAAGTTGATAGCCGTTCTCCGTAGTTAGAAATCCTGCGGATGCAGGCAAGATGCCTGCACTCCAACTACGGCGGAAACTTTGCAGGTCGCGGTCTTGTAGGTTTGCATGTTGCAAAGAGCCTATACCAGTTTAAGTCGGTATAGGCTCTTTTGTGTGTTAGACAATCAATCGTTGTTATGTGCAACTCTAATTTTATGATGGACAACTCAAGGAGGTTTACTGTATGAAACGTTTAGTCTTAACTCTATTGGTGGCCTTGTTACTCTCTTTGGCTACCACCAGTGCTACTCTGGCCGATGAACCGGCTTCTACCGCGTGGGGTGGCTACAACCACTACTATAATGGTCACAACTATCAAGGTAAACAGTTTGAAAAGTACAATTATACCAACAATTACCCTGCATACGACTATTATGGGCATGACTACTATAAACGAAGTAGCGACAACTACCGAAATGACAACTACTACCGAAGTTACTACCGAAATGACAACTATAACCGAGATTACAACTACCGAAGTTACAACTATAACCGAGGTAGCAACTACTACCGAAATGACAACTATAACCGAGATTACAACAACTACAACAAGCGATATTCCAACTACTACTACTATCCTCGCCAAAATAACCCGTGTTACAGCAACTAGAACCGTTATGGAGCAATGATTGCTAAACCAAGGTTTGGTGGTAAGCGCAACTCACTGAAGTAAAAAATTTATCACAACGATTGATTTTAAAAAAGGACAGACTTAATAATCTGTCTTTTTTTGTTTCTATATCTACAAGGAGAAAAACTCCGGGGAAATCCGGAGTGCAAGGCTTGCCTTGCATGCAAAGCAAGCTTTGCACTCCGGATCACTACATCTGCACCACTACCAAACTCCGTTCTTCATTCCCCATTCCCCATTCCCCATTCCCCATTCTTCATTCTTCATTCCCCATTCTTCATTCTTCATTCCCAACTATCACCGAACTCAGTTCGACAAAATCGCTCCCATGCTCGTGCCATAGCCGCTGACCTGTTTCCGGTTGATATAGCCCAACTACGAGTCGATACTCTCCGGCGAGTACGTTGGTCAGGGGGATGTGATGCGGGTCGATGATTGGTTGGTGGGGCAACCATGTTGAGGTCGGATATGCCCCATCGAAAGGAGGAGCGTCAAAACTAGCCACCAGTTGATTATCGACGGTGAGCAGTTGGGCGAAAATGGTATAATCGGCATGAATAGGCTGGTCGGTTTGCCAATAGAGCCTAAAATCGAGCCGTTCATTCTGAATTGGCTCGATGCTGAACCCGGTCAGGCTGATGTGGGCTGACTCGGCCAAAAAGGTTACATCAAGCAGTTGAGGTGTGGGTGATTCGGTGACAAAATCGAACCAGCCAGTCGCCGAATCTGTGATGTTGAGCATGGTCAGAAACGCCGTGTCGTTACTGCCATCGGATAGCGGCAGACGCGCTCCATGTTGGTCGGGGTCAAGCAGGCCAACCCGCAGGGCGTAGGCGATGGGCAACGCATCGGATGGAACAGTCAGAGCATGTTTATCCCGCACATATCGCCCCGGCTCCCAATGGAAAGTGGGCAGAACGCTCTCGGTGGTCATATCGCCGGGGGTGTAGTTGGTAGTCTCGGCCAAAGTGGTCATATCGTTCAGCCGATCAAGATGGACAAACGGTTGTAGGTTAGCCTTGATAGGGGCTTGATTTGTCTCCCAATATAAGACCACCTCTAACCGCTCTCCGGCAGACAGGACGGTGCTGGAGAGGTCATATCCGAGCAGGTGAATCCCCTGCTCAAACTGAACGGTGGTTGGATGTTGGGCTGGAATCGCCTCGTGTGGTGGTGATTCTATCGAAAACATGGGACGCAACCTGGGCTTGAGCAGGAGAATGACCAGCAGTAACATTATCAATAGTAGGTAGTGAATGGGTGTTAGGTTAGAATCAGTCCTAATCGGGGATGGAGCTAATTTCATGCCTCTAACCATCCACCGATGGCCCATGATCAGATAGCCCATGATCAGAATAAAGAGTACCGCGGTCAGGCTACTGATTAACAAACTGCTCAAGCGGATAGGAGTCAGGCCAAAGTCGAACTGAACCGCATGCAAACCAGCTGGAATCTGCATGGTGATGAAGCCTGTTTCCGCTTCGGGCATGATTGGTACGGGCTGACCGTCGAGCATGGCTCGCCAGCCGGGGTAATCGTATTGCCATAGGCGTAGCAAGGTTTCGGTCGGGGTGTCGATTTGGTACTGGTGGCTGACCGCGCTTTGGTTGATGAGGGTGACGGTGGTTCCGTCGGGCAGAATGTTATCATCAAGCCGAGCCGGGGTCTGACCAGCCTCAAACAGGGGGACAAGGGGTGAGCCGGTGGGGACAATTTGCACGGTGTGGGGCAGATATTCGCCCAACGTGGTCGTACCAATTGACTGAGAGCGTCGTTCATACCGAATCTGGTCGGCCAGAGTCGGTGTGCCATATAAGGTAAAGGATGTGACCGAATAAAGAAATGGGGCAACGAGCCAAATTTGCCAAATTAGACAGACCACAGTAAAGTGCCAACGCCATTTGATAGGCGCGAGCAAGATTGCTCCGCCCGCTAGAAATGATAACCCCAAGTTAGCTAATCCCAACAATCGCCAAGGAAATTCGGCTACTTGCAAAATCGTCACCGTCTCCCAAACAATTTGGGACATGGGCAAGGTCAAATAGATTGCGCTTAGGGCGATGGTCAGAAAGAAGAGGGCCAATATAGTCGGCGAGGGGTGCAAAGTTTGCTTTGCCTGCGGAGCCGTCAGGATGGCGGCGCGCCATGTGTCAGCAAAGTAAACTTTGCACTCCTTTGCCAATATCGCCAGTAAACTCAATCCGGCCAGCGTTACCGTGGCGAGGCCCAAAGTCAGGGGCACATGAGGATTGGCGGCGCGACTATCAAGCGGAGTGATTAAACTGAGTAGCTCCGTCCAGTGGGGATAGCGGATAAAAAAGGGGCTTTTTTCCAGATAGATGTCGGCTTGGGCGCGAGTGTTGTACCGCTCAATAAAGGCTGGTATCCAGAAAAAAGCTGACAACAGCAGGCCCAGCGGAATCGGCCCTAAAAAATAGAATATCGGTCTCAAAACCCTAAAGATTTTTGAAACCTTTAGGGTTTGCCCATGCCAAGTTGGAATGAGTAATAGTATCCCAAAAAAGGCCAAAACTGGGCTAAATATGAGGGCATGGAATAGATGACTCAATAGAATGAGGGCGTAAAACAGGCCACTCAACAGAATCCAGCCCCAAGCTGGTGTTTGGGCCGCTCGCAGTAAGGGCCATAAGACCCACGGAAACAGAGCAATCGCTAAATATTGTGGCACATTTCCGCCATACAACAGGCTTTCCCGCAGGGCAAAGGGGGCGAAGGCGTAGGCGGTACCACTAATCAGCCCTGATTGCGATGAACGCCACCCATCCCGTCCTAATAGGTATCCTCCAGTTGCGTAAAGTAAAATTGTGACGATAATTAAGAGTTTGAACGCGACTTCAAGAGAGAAGCCAAGCCAATAGAAAAACAACCCAATCCAGTAGGGAACGGGTGGCGCAAACAAAAACAGCGGATACCCATAACCAAAGGCCAAATTGGGCGACCAATGGGGCAAAATAACTCCGTCTGACCAAGCCTGACCATACTCTAAAGTGCGAAAAAGGTGAATCGGGATGTCGGCGGTGGTCGGTAGGCCGGGTTGCAGAAAGGGCTGGATAATCAACATGCTCAAGGCCATGACCAGCAGTAGCCCCACCTCAAACTGCTTGAACAGGCGGGGCACGATGCAAATGATATGTTGGATGATGGTCGATAGTTGGTGGATCATGTTTAAACAACGGCAAAGCAAGCTTTGCACTCCCGATTAAATTGTTCTGTAAGATACTATGATGATGCAAAACGGACAAAAACCGAAACCAAAAATTTCGATTGTATTACCCACTTATAATGAAGCAGACAACATCGAACTACTCATTGACCGCACCCTGAAAGCGTTGGGCGACTACCCCGGTGGCATAGAGGTGGTGGTGGTTGATGACGACTCGCCGGATGGGACATGGCGGTTAATCAAACAGCGGGGCGAGGCGGATGAGCGAGTGCGGCTCATCCATCGCACCACCGAGCGGGGGTTGACCAGCGCAATCCAGCGAGGTATCCGTGAGGCCGATGGGGAGTGGGTGGGTTGGATGGATTGTGACATGAGCATGCCTCCCGAAGATTGGCCTCGTCTGGCTGATGCGTTGGCGCAGGGGGCGGGCATGGCGGTTGGCTCACGTTATGTGCCGGGTGGGGGTGATGTGGCTCACTCGCTGACTGGGCGAGTTTTTTCGCGGGCCATTAATATATGGGCTGGAATACTGCTCGACTGGTCGATAAAAGATTATACTAGCGGCTTTATTTTGGCACGTAAAGAGATTTTCGAGCAGGTTGATTTGCGGGGCGATTACGGCGAATATTGTATCGATATGCTGTATCGTACCAAAAAAGCAGGCTATACGATTCTGGAACTACCTTATATATGTGTCCCGCGTGAGGCGGGTGAAAGCAAAACCGCCACCAATCCATGGGGATATATTACTCGTGGAGTGGGGTATGTGAAGACTTTATTTCGATTACGATTTGGATATTAGGAGCGCGAGTATCTTGCCTGCAAGTTGGCAAGATACTTTTGCTCTAGTACAATTGTAAAATAACAGACTTTATCGAAAATAATATTTTTGACAGGAGTACAGGATTATCGTAAAAATAATCCTGTCAGATTTCTTATTTTCAATAATATTCAACTATGTTCTTAAGACGCAATAAAAAGAATAATCAACAAAAAAGAGAAGGCGTTATCCTTCGTGGGAAAAAGGAAATATCACTATTACGTGATGCCAATCAACTGGTGGCGGAGTCATTTGCTGCTTTGAGTGAGGCGATTAAGCCGGGGGTAGCTCTAAAAGAGCTTGATACTTTGGTAACCTCCTACATCAAAAAGAACGGCGCGCAACCACTATATTTGGGGTATAAAGGTAATCCTCCCAAGCAGCCCCCATTTCCGGGGGTTATTTGTGCCTCGTTAAATGATGAAATTTGTCATGGTATTCCTAATAAACGTATCTTAAAGAAAGGGGACATTATCGGGATTGATATTGGCCTGCGGATGAAAGGCTTCTGCGGCGACTCGTGTGTCACCTTTCCAGTAGGTAAAATCAGCGAAGCGGCCAAACGGCTACTGAAAGTCTCCGAGGAGGCGTTGTATGAGGGGATTGAGGAGGCGTTGGTAAGGCGACGGCTGACCAATATTGGCGCGGCGATTCAAGCCCATGCTGAGAGTCATGGTTACAGTGTGGTCAAGGAGTGGGGCGGTCATGGCGTAGGGCGCACGCTCCACGAGCAACCCTCCGTATCACACACTGGGCCGGGGAATCGTGGCCCGCGCATCAAACCGGGCATGGTTTTTACCATTGAGCCGATGATTAACGCCGGAGCCGCCGACTGCGAGTTGCAAACGGATGGCTGGACGGTTAAGACGAAAGATGGCAAATTGTCGGCTCAGTTTGAGCATACCATTGCCATCACCCCGAATGGCCCAGAAATCTTGTCGAAACTGCCGGGCAGTAATGGACGGTATTTTATTTAAGATTCAGCGATTCGGCGATTCAGCGGTAATCACCACGGAGTGCAAAGCTTGCTTTGCATGTCTGGCAAAGCAAGCTTTGCACTCCTTTTTTACAGAAGAGAAAACATATTGTCTGAATTAATTCTATTAAAACTTGGTGGGTCGGCCATCACCGATAAGACACAACCGATGACGGCCCGTTTGGATATTTTGGAGCGGTTGGCGACGGAGATAAAAAACGCCTTGGATGAGCGCGGGTCTGATCTGCAACTGCTTATTGGGCATGGCTCCGGCTCGTTTGGACATTCGGTCGCGGCCAAATACGAGACCCATAAAGGGGCAAATCGGGCTGATAGTTGGCTCGGTTTTGCTGAGGTGGCCGCGGTCGCGGCGGAGCTAAACCATATCGTGCTAAAAACTTTGCGACAGGCTGGTATACCAGCGATTAAGTTTCAGCCGTCGGCCAGTACTCGGACGCGGGGTAGTCAGTTGATGTATTTTGAGACTTATCCGATTAAAGAGGCATTACGAGAAGGCTTAGTGCCGGTGGTCTACGGCGATGTCAGCGTTGATGCGAATCAGGGCATGAGCATCGTCTCGACGGAACTGCTATTTGATAATTTGGCACGCGAGTTGACTCCAAGTAAAATAGCTTTAGTCGGTCAAGTGAATGGGGTGTACGAAACCGACCCGCTCACTGACCCTAACGCGGAGTTGATTGAGGAGATTGACGGCAGTAATTGGGATGAGGTCGAGGGCATGTTGGGTGGTTCGCATGCCACCGACGTGACCGGCGGCATGTTCACCAAAGTGCGCGACATGTACCGTCTGACCATCGCCATGCCACCCATGCAAGCCTTCGTATTTTCTGCCGACGAGCCGGGCTACGTGGAGGCTCTGCTCAAGGGCCAAACGGTTGATTTTGGGACGATTATTAATTAAATAGGTTACAAAACGAAACCATGTACGGATCAACCAGATTTTTCGAGCCTGTGGTGGAAACTATAATATCACAGGTAGTCCTGCACAAGTAGTGATGGGGAAATCCGGAGTGCAAAGCTTGCTTTGCATGCAGCCTTGCACTCCGGATCACTACATCTGCACCACTACCATATCCCATTATTTGAAAGTAAGAGGGGGTCATCATGACTGTATTAACCAAACCATTGTCCAAAGATATTCCTTATATGCGTTCTCCGTCATTTCTGGATAACTATGAAGAAAGAGACGAGTTTCCTCATGGTTGGCGACGCATTGAAGAGCGTGGCCCTCAAGGCAAAATCGGGTATCGGGACGTTCCGCTCACACCCGATGATTTTTTTGACCCGCGAGAAGGAGACCAGATGCCTCAAGGCCCAAAACATTTTGAATTAGCAAACGAGTTGTATAACAAATTGGTCAGCCATTTTGATAATCATCCTGACATTGTTGTACTTGGTGACACCAAAATGCTGTGGCGGATTTCCGGTTTAGAAGAACCATTTCCTGATATATCAGTCATTCCGAATGTGAAGCGGAAAATTGTCAAAAGTAGCTTTGATTGTCAGGAGCATGGCACCCGACCTTGTTTAATCATTGAAATTATGTCACCGAGTTATAAGGGCGACGATACCAAAAAGGTGAAAATATATCAACAAACTGGCGTGGCTGAGTATATCATCATCAACCCACATGCTAAGAATCAGAGCAAACCGTATGAGTTAATTGGCTATCGGTTGCAAAGAGAGCGTTATCAACGGATTAAACCGAATAGCCAAGGTCAACTGTTGAGCCAGACAACAGGGCTGTTAGTTGGCTTAGTTGGTGCAGATAAGCGGAATGTGGAACTGATTAATCAGGCTACGGGCGAGCGATTGTTGAACAACAAAGAGGAAAAAGAGGCTCGTTTGGATGTCGAGAAACAGCTACACCAAACCGTACTAAATATGCTTGATGAAGGCTTGTCTACGGCGATGGTAAGCCGTCTAACTGGGCTTTCTGTTACTCATGTTGAGAGTTTGGCAATTCACAACTCATAATTTACCATATTCATCATTTATAACTCACTATCACTATGTCCAGAACAGATTTAACAAACTACCTAATTCATTTCACAAAACCTGTTTCTATAGGTAACGAAACTATAGATGGGTTTCACATACTTCTAAAAATCCTGTACAATGAATGCCTTATTGGTGGAACCGGCTACATTAAAGGTGATTATCGTTGTATCTGTTTTTCAGAGGCCCCCATAGAGGCTATAAAAGAGTCAATCAATCGCAAGTTCCAGAATAAATATTCCCCTTTTGGGATAAGGGTTAGTAAAGAATGGCTCTTTAATGAAGGTGGTCGCCCTGTAATTTACCAACCAGACAGCGAGTTTGAGCTTTTACCAGACTCATTAAAATGGCGACATGTTAGGTTCGACTTGGGAGATAACCCAGTAGATTTTACTTGGGAGCGAGAATGGCGTATCAGATGTGATGAACTATCTTTCTCTCCAGATGGCTACCAACTTAAGTGAACTTAAGTGCGACAAAACACATCGGAATAAATCCCGATGCTGATAGCCAAAGCAGGCTAAAGCCAGCTAAATAGGCCGCTTTTAGCGGTCTTCAGCTTTTAGCGTGGGGATTTATTCCCACGTTATCTGTTTCGCCTTATGTTTATAGCCCTCCAGATGATATAACTGTGGTTGTTCCAAATAAAACTGTTTATGATATTATGAGATATACGTACCACGAAGTGCAAGATATTCAACGTCAGTTTTCGGATACTTATTTGGATAAACCATTTGATAAATGGAAGGTTATGTTTTTATTTGACTAACACCTCCTTCCTATTCGACTAGCTTTTCTCAATGAAATCTGTTTATCTCAAGGCCACCGCTTCTGGTATAATGAGGGAGTAGTTTTGTATTAAAAAGGACAGGAGAACGAGATGGTTGAAGATACTCATCCCCATATTCAAAAACTAATTATTGAGGGGTATCGCAGGATGCCTCCTCAAGAAAAACTTAAACGAGTTAGCGAACTCACTAAAGCTATTCAACAGTTAGCTTTAGCACGAATCATAAAACGATATGGTCAAATATCAGAAAGAGAGCAACAACTTCGTTTGGCATCATTGTGGTTAGAGCCAGAAATAATGATTCGAGTTTTTCAATGGAATCCCCATGAAAAAGGATATTGATATGAATTTAGGTGAACCAATCGAAGTTACTCAACGAATTGCCCAAATATTTGAAGGGCTTAGTATTTCATATCTGGTCGGCGGTTCTTTGGCAAGTTCGTTGCATGGCATACCTAGAGCTACCCAAGATGTCGATATTGTTGCTGACATCAAACCCAATCAAGTGGTATCACTTGTTTCAGCCTTGAAAACCGAATTTTATATTGATGCTGATATGATTCGAGAAGCCATCAGAAATCGTAGTTCGTTTAATGTTATCCATCTTGCTACGGTGTTCAAGGTGGATATTTTTGTTTTAAAACCTGACCAAGCGTCCCAACAAGAGATGATACGGCGAGAACAATACCAAGTTTCTGATAACCCTCAAGACCAGTTGTATTTAGCCACTGCTGAAGATGTTATCATTCATAAATTATATTGGTATCAGATGAGTGGTAGCAGTTCAGAACGCCAATGGAATGACGTTTTAGGTGTCATTCAAGTTCAAAGCGACCAACTTGATTATGCTTATTTAAAACAAACGGCTCAACAACGAGGGGTAAGCGGGTTGTTAGAGAAAATATTGAAAGATGCTACAACTAACTGAATTTTAGGTTTTGTTAAAGTATTTCTGCAAACAAACATCATGGTCAAATCCAGCTAACCAAACATTACACTGGATTGAACACCACGAAGCTCGGTTGGTCAGCGGAGTTTCGTGAGTGGGGTCAACCAGTGACCAGTGAATAAGGAAGATTAATCTATGGCTCTATTATCTAAAGGTAGGCTTTCAAAGATGATGTTAGATATTCTTTTAGAATTTCCTTCTGGAACAAAAGGCCTAAAAAATAAGGTAACATTACGACTAGGTATGATTGGTCAAATGTCAACAACCCGAGATATTAATGCTGCTTGGAATGAAACAAAAAAGAAAGCGGCAAAGTTTCATCCTGACAAATTTATTCTTGATGGAAGGAACGTTTTGCACTGGAATGATGGAAATATAAAAGCGTTGGATAAAGAAATTTCAAACGCCAATTATAAGAAGCTTAATGAGTTAGCAGATAATGAGAATTGCAATGTTAATGCAATGGTATCAAAGCTAATGTCGTATTACAAAAAGAAAGCAAAAAAATGATGCGCGTACTTGAGCACGAAAAAAAATTATGGGAAAAAGAGTTTGCCGCATCAATGCGTCGTTCGCTCGCTATTCGGATTCGGTATTCTTTCATACGAACATATAAGCCGGTATTAGATGATGCTTCTTATCGCTCGTTTGAACGAATGGCAGATTATCGACATTGGTGTGAAACTAGTTTACCATCATGGTTAGGATATGGCCGCATTTGAATATCGTCAAGCACAAGAAGTAGCATATAATGACAGTAAAAAAAAACGAGAAGGGAGGTTAAGAATGATTATCAGACTTTGGCATGGAAGAACAAGCATATCTAAAGCCGAATTTATGAAAGAGCGAGCAGCTCCTGATTATGGCTCCATAGACGGATTAAAGAAGCTCTATTTCCTACGACGAGTTGAAGGGGACGTGGTGCATTTCTTGTTGGTTACCCGATGGGATTCGATGGAATCAGTAAAAAAGTTTGCTGGAGAACATCCCGAAAAAGCCAAGTACTATCCAGAAGATGATACTTTTTTGCTTGAAAAAGAAGAAACTTCAGCTCTGTATGAACTATTTTTTGAAAAATAATGAACGCTAAATAAATAACTTGTACATTTCGGCGCTCCGTTAGAAGTCAGCCAAGTTCGTAGTGCCCAATTCATTGGGTTCATGCCCAATGAATTGGGCACTACGAACATCGTCAACATGCACAACTTCTTTAGGATTTATTCCTAAAAAACGGGTTTTAATAACTTGCACGTTTACATGAGGAGGAGTTAGGCACGTGTCGTGCCGGATAAAGCCGCACCACAAGTGCTAACTCCTCAACATGTACAAGTTAATTCCCAATCCTAAAATTAACGACATGTTTTCTGATCTTTGAACTTGGTTGGGTGGAGAAATACTATGAATAAGAATTACAGTTTGTTATGGTTGGTGTTATTACCGGCAATATTTGTTGTTACCGGATGTGCTATGGGAACAAATGCAGTTGGGAGCAGTGAAAAAGCAGTGGATACCGCTGATACCGCTCTTGTAAATGGTCAATTCTACATAGTTGATGAAGAGAATAGTTGGGCCGAAGCCGTTGCAATTAAAGATGGCATAATTGTACATGTTGGCTCAATGAAAGATGTCGATTCTTATATAGGCGAGAATACAGAAGTTATTGATCTTGAGGGAAAAT
This sequence comes from Anaerolineales bacterium HSG24, assembly GCA_030377895.1. Taxonomy (GTDB): domain Bacteria; phylum Chloroflexota; class Anaerolineae; order 4572-78; family J111; genus JAUCGB01. The sequence continues at coordinate 35,667 of JAUCGB010000012.1, read as the reverse complement.
TTGCGATGCCTTCCTTTGTAGAAAGCCATCTGCACCCACTGTCTACAGCCTACGACCGTATGTTTAAAGTTGCATTACATGAACTAAGTACCCCTGAAGAATATGTCGTAGCAATCAAAGAATTTGCGGAGGCTAACCCTGATAAAAAAGGGATCATGGGCGCGGGATTTAGTCGAACACTCTTTGATGCCGTAGGACCGAGAAAAGAGTTGCTTGATGCAATAGATTCTACGCGACCAATCGGTATTGTATCCAGTGATATTCACTCTATGTGGGTGAACTCTAAAGCACTGGAGATGATTGGTATTACAAAGGATACTCCCGACCCAAAAGGTGGCGTGATAGCCAGAGACCCCGTGACAGGTGAGCCGTCAGGTTTGTTACAGGAAGATTCTGCCATGCAACTTGCCTGGGGCCTTTTCCCACAAGCATCAAAAGACGATTATAAGACATCGCTACTTTGGGTTCAGAAATGGATGAATCGAATAGGTATTACCACAATGCACGATGCATGGACGGAGTTTGACCCAAATTTTTATCAGGCTTATGATGAACTGGCTAAAGAGGGAAAGCTAACCGTCCGTGTCAGAGGTTCATGGTTTGTAGATCCAAATGCAAACTATATTGAGGAGATTGAATATGGAATTGAACTGTCGGAAAAATTCAACCATCCACATTTCCAAGTGCACTCCTTTAAGTTTTTGACTGATAATATATTAGAAGAGGAAACCGCTTTACTACTTGAGCCATACACACACCGACCTGATTTTTACGGCATTAAAAATTGGGATGATGAGGATATGGTCAAAGCGTTTGCCATGATAGATAAGGCGGGGCAACAAATTCACGTTCATGTTATCGGTGATGGCGCGGCAAAAACTACTATGGACATCCTTGAACAAATTCAGAAGACGAACGGCAAAAGGGACTCAAGACACTCTATGGCGCATATTCAAATGATAAGACCAGAAGATGTCGTGAGGATGGGTGAGTCCGGGGTTTCAGCGCATATGAGTCAAACTTGGATGGTTGTCAATGAGGATTACGAAAGTGTGTATCTGCCTTATCTGGGAGAGAATCGAGCTAATAATACATATCCTCAGAAAAGTATGTTTGATGCTGGTATAAATGTAACGGTTGCCAGCGACCTCCCGACTTCAGAACCGGATGTTATGTCTGCTATATACAGTGGTATCACAAGATCGAGTTTAGGTGGCGAGCAACTTCCGCCTGCAAGCGAGTGTGTCAGCCTTGAACAGATGTTAAAAGCGGCAACGATTAATGGTGCTTATGGTAATTTCCTTGACGATGAAGTTGGTTCTATCGAAGTAGGCAAAAAAGCGGACATTGTTGTGCTAAGTGAAAATCTATTTGAGATTGATACAGAAGAGATTCCCGATGTAGGGATCGAGATGACCTTTTTTGAAGGAAAGCGGGTGTATTCAAAATCTGGGACCTATTTACCTGCTATTAATTAAGATAATGGTGTTGCGTATTGCGTACCCCGTTTTATAGATTACACCGCTAATTCAAAGTTAGCTTTGCTTGGTTAAGGATATTTCTAATGTTAAACAAAACATTTCAGGTAGTAGTGTACTGTATAATTCTCTTTTTATTAACTAGTTGTGGTATTCTTACACCCGACGCACCAGCCCCACCCAAGCAAGGAGATGTCAGTTTCATGGCTGATGAGATTATAAAATCGGGTGATTTTGAGGAACGTGTAGAGTATCAAACCATTCCGGTAAATAACTGTACCAATCGTGGAACAGTGGCCCAAACGGTGGAGCGACAACGAACCCTAGAGCAAAGTGTCTCAATTGATTTCACAGGTGGCGGAGGTATATCTGGTGGGGCTAACGCTGGCTTGACTGCTGACCTGACTATTGCCATTGGAATGGCCTATGGGTTACAAAAAGGAATTAGTGTGACTGATGGGGGTAGTTTAGAGTTTACTGTAGATTCTGGTGAGTTCCCAACCTATCACATTGCTTGGAAAGAAAGTTGGGAAAAGGGGTATGTGTTGGGTCGTAAAGAAGGTAAAACCGACAAAATAGCTTATGATTACTGGTATCTTAAATCAGCCCAACCGGAACTAATGGAGACAACCTATACCAATTGTAATACAGTTGCCTCGTCCCCTGAATCTATTGAATCCCCCGAACCTATCAAAGAGGAACTTGTCAAAGAGCCAACCAACACACCTATACCCTCAATCACAAATCAACCTATAACCATAGGTAACGTAAACCAAATGGTGCAGTTAAACCGTTTTGGTAGAGGGTTTATAAAAGATATAGCACTTTCCCCAGATGGTAAAGTTTTGGCTGTGGCATCCGCCATTGGTATTTGGATTTATGATATTTCCGAGTTTGAGTTTGAGGATATACTTTTTATTGAAACTGATTTTGTTGTTTATAATATAGCTTTTTCTCCTGATGGAAGAATTATTGCCTCAACTGGACCAAAAAACACAGTAAATTTATGGCAAGTTTCTGATGGTCATTTATTAAATAGTTTACAAGGACACAAGGCATGGATTAGAGATATAACATTTTCTCCTGATGGAGCCATTGTAGCATCAGGTAGTGACGATTATACAATGCGATTATGGAGAGTTTCAGATGGTTATTTGCTCAATACATTAAAGAATGACTATAAGATTAAAAGTATTGATTTTTCCCCAAATGGTAATACTATGGCATCTGGTAGCGTAAATAATATAGTCAAGTTATGGAATGTGTTAGATGGTAATATTTCGGATGATATAACTCATTTAGATAGCAGTGTCTACGATGTAAGTGTAACTTTCTCTCCAGATGGCAAAACTCTTCTTTCTGCCACAAGAGTTCAAGGTAAAGTAGAAATTTGGGAAGTATCAAGTAAAAAATTGATAGACACGTTCTACGCCAAACAAGTTAAAAGTGCAACTTTTTCACCTGATGGAACAATAATAGCTTTTGATGATGATAAAAATATACAATTACTACATGTATCAAACGGAGAAATTTTCACCTCATTTGAGGGACATACAAGTTATGTTGATAAAGTCATTTTTTCACCTGATGGAAACACTATCATATCAAGTGATGAAGAAAGTGTGCGACTATGGCAAGTATCGGATGGTACTTTATTAAATACGCTCGACCATCACATGGATTCTGTATATAGTATTGTCTTCTCACCTGATGGAAAAATCCTTACTATAGGTGGTCGAGGAAATCAAGTAAGTTTGTGGCAAATAGCAGATGGTAAAAAACAAACTTCATTTTATCATAATGGGATTGTAGAAAATATGGTTCTCTCCCCGAATGGGGAGATTATTGCCTTAGATAGCGGTGATGACATACAATTATTGTCAGCATCAAATCTTACTTGGTTAGATACATTACAAGGACACACTGCTGGAGTTGCGGCACTAGCCTTTTCACCAGATGGTGCTATCCTTGCATCAGGCGGTTTTGACGATACCGTGAGGTTATGGCAGGTAACTGATAGTACTATTTTGAAAACTTTCGACAAGCATACGAACAATGTGTTTGGTGTAGCTTTTTCTCCTGATGGAAAAACCATTGCTTCTAGTAGCACTGATGACATTATTAATCTTTGGCGAGTTAGTGATGGCTCTCTTTTGCATACTCTTGAAGAACACACAGATTATGCCTCAACTTTAGCTTTTTCACCTAATGGGAACATTCTTGCGTCAGGTGGTCAAGATGACACAATCCGATTGTGGCGAATTTCGAACGGTGATTTGCTAACTACTATTGAGAACCCCAAAGGTGAAATAAATAATACAGCCTCAGGTAACGTAAACAGTATAGTTTTCTCGTCTGATGGTAGCATTATTGCTTCTGGCAATAATGATAATACCATACGTTTATGGCAAGCATCAGACGGTAACTTGTTAAATACCCTTAATGGACATATAAGTAAGGTAAATAGTGTGGCTTTTTCACCTAATGGCGATATTATTGCTTCTGGTAGTAGTGATGGGACGGTGCGTTTATGGGGAATAAAGCAATAGGTTATATCAATTGTAAACAGTTCCGCAACCACTCGTCCTCATCGTGCTTGGTATTGTCTCTGCTATCAAACATAATTTATAATTCACTATGTCAAAATCACCCTATCCCATGATTCCAATAGAAGACGCGCTCGCCCATATCGAGCGCCATGTCAAACGACTGCCGATAGTCAGCATGCCGTTTGAGCAAGCCTTGGGCCTAGTTTTGGCCGAGGATGTATTTGCCGATGAGCCGATGCCACCATTTCCGGCGGCGGCGGTTGATGGTTACGCGGTCATTGCCGAAAACGGCCCCGGCTGGCACAGGATTGTCGGCGACCAGATGGCCGGTTACATCGCCGAGATAGAAGTCACGTCAGGCACAGCCGCTCGTGTCACGACTGGCGCGCCCATTCCACCGGGCGCTACGGCCATGATCATGATTGAAGAGACCGAAGAGCAGGACGGACGAGTCAACATCAAAACAGACCCGATTGAGGTCGGAGCCTACATCCGTCCGATTGGACTAGATATTCAACAGGGTCAGCAAGCCTTGGCTGAGGGGACTCAACTCGGCCCAGCGGAGCTGGGGTTGTTGGCGACGGTAGGCCGTACTAACGTTGAAGTTTATCGACGGCCTGTGGTGGCGGTCATGTCTACGGGTGATGAGATTGTCGAACCGCATGAAATACCCGAACGGGGTCAAATTCGGGACTCGAATCGCTTCACCTTGATGAGTCTGGTTAAACAGACTGGGGCAACGGTGCTAGACATGGGCATTATCAGCGACAAACAGCACCGCCTAGAGAGCCAAATCGAAACAGCCCTAACGCAAGCTGACATGCTCATGACATCTGGTGGGGTGTCGATGGGCCAACTCGATCTGGTCAAGCCCTATTTTGCCCAACGAGGCACGATCCATTTTGGCCGAGTGAACACCAAACCGGGTAAACCCGTCACTTTTGCCACAGTTGACGGCGTACCCTGTTTTGGCATGCCCGGTTTTCCGGTCAGCGCGATGGTCAGTTTTGAAATATTTGTCTACCCCGCTTTACGGACGATGATGGGACACCCCGACCGTCATCACCCTCGTCAGAAAGCTATGTTAGAACACACCTTCCGCCATGCCCCCTATCGAACCGAATTCCACCGTGTCAATTTATACCGTAATCAGGAAGGGCAACTCACCGCCACCAGTACTGGTTTCCAAGGTTCAGGTCGCCTCCTGTCCATGGTCGAGGCCAACGGATTTGTGATTTTGCCTCACGGTAAGTCCGACTACGAGACTGGAAGCATGGTCGAGGCGGTGCTACTGGAGATAATATAAGAATTAGGAGATGGAGAAATCAAAAAATGAAAGAACAAAAGATTTTATTAGTTGGCTTAAACCATAAAACCGCCCCCGTCGAAATTCGAGAAAAAGTAGCCTTTTCTCAACGGATGTTACGCTCGGCCTTGACCCATTTTGGAAGGGTGCATCCGAATGGGCATCTGAAACATGTGTACGAAGGGGTGATTATATCGACATGTAACCGATTAGAGGTCTACAGTTCGGTGACTGATCCGGTTGTCGCTACGGATGAAATTATCCAATTTTTAGGTCGCTCTACCAATACGCCTCCATCCGAATTTTCTGAGTCGCTCTATGTGTGCCACAATGAAGCGGTGATCAACCATTTGTTCAATGTCGCCTCCGGCCTCGATTCGATGATTTTAGGTGAGCCGCAAATTTTGGGTCAGATTACCGATGCCTACGAATGTGCCTTGTCGCAAGATGCGGTCGGTACGGTCATGTCAGGATTATTCAAAAAGGCAATTTATACCGGAAAACGAGCCAGAACTGAGACGACCATCAGTGTTAATCCCTCTTCAATTAGTTCGGTGGCGGCTAATTTAGCTGAAAAATTGTTGGGTGATTTATCCAGCCATCAGGTGTTGCTGATTGGATCGGGCATGATGGCTGAAATTGCCGTAAAATCTCTGGTTCAGCATGGGGTGCAACAGATTACCGTCGCCAATCGCACCTACGAACGGGCGGCACAGTTAGCCAAAACATGGGCCGGAAAAGCGATTAGTTTTCAGCAGTTGCCAGAGGCACTCAAAACGGCAGATATTGTGATTAGTTCGACCGGCGCGCCTCATACAATTCTCAACCAATGGATGCTCCGCTCGGCTATGGCGGAACGCCCTGAGCGTCCCATTTTTTTGATTGATATCGCTGTGCCACGTGACATCGACTCGGATGTCACAGAATTGCCCAAGGTACATCTGTACGATATTGACGATTTACAGCAACAGCTTGATGATAATTTGGAAGAGCGACGGGCTGTGGTTCCGTTGGTGGAGGAGATTGTTAATCAGGAACAAAATGCGTTTTTGGGCTGGTTAAACTCGCTAGATGTAGTCTCTACCATTGTTGATTTGCGGGAAGATATGGAGGATATCCGGCAACGGGAGATAACTTGGTTACTTAAAAAACTGGATTTTGACCCAAAAACCGAAGCCCTAATTTCGGCTATGACCCATCGCCTCGTCAACAAAGTTCTACACCAGCCTATCGTCAACCTCAAGCGTAAAGCGGCGCATGGCGATAGTGCCAGATATGTGTCGGTGGCTCGTGACCTATTCGGTTTGCAAGCCTTGCCAGATGTCGAATTCACCAATTTATCTCAAACGCAGTACAAAAATAACGGGTATAAAAACAACGTATATAAAGGGAAGAAATCAATTGAACTTAAAACAAATTAAGGCTGTTGTCATCGACATGGATGGGGTATTGTGGCGAGGGGAGACCCTTTTGCCCGGATTTAACCAGTTTTTTAGTATGCTATATCGCCGCAACATACCCTTTATGTTAGCCACCAACAATGCCCGTAAAACTCCGACCCAGTATATCGCTCGATTTGCCGGATTCGGGGTGACGATCAGCCGTAAACATATCCTGACCTCCTCCTTGGCGACGGCGACTTATCTGCAACGAGAGTTACCAATCGGAGCCAAGGTTTATGTGGTTGGCGAGGATGGTATCCGTAGCGCACTCAACGAAGTCGGGCTGACGGTGGTTGCTGATTCGAGTCAGCCAGTCAGCGTGGTGGTCTCAAGTTTGGACATGGACTTGACTTATCAGACCCTCAAAGAGGCTACGATTCTGATTCGGCAGGGAGCGCGTTTTGTTGCCACCAACGGCGACTTGACCTACCCTATCGAGCAAGGATTTGCCCCGGGCGGAGGGGCGATTACCGCCGCACTTCAAGCGGCCACCGATGTTGAGCCAACTGTGGTTGGTAAACCGGGTCGCTTAATGTTCGACATCGCCGTGCAAAAGATGGGCAGTATCCCTAGCCAAACCATGATGATTGGAGATCGGCTCGAAACCGATATTTTGGGTGGACAACAAGCCGGACTAAAAACGCTACTCGTCACCTCCGGCGTAGACAACGAGCAGTCGATTGCCAGCAAGGGCATAAAACCGGATATAATTCTGTCCGGCATTGCTGAACTGGTGGAGGTTTGGAAGTAGGGAGTAGGATGTTTGGTAGCCGCTTATTCACTCCAATCCCCTACTCCACTCCCTATTCCCCGTGACCCTCCCACAAAACATCACTATTTCCGTTGAAAAAGTAAGTAAAATCTACTCCCTCTATAACACCCCCAGTGACCGACTCAAGCAGTCGTTGTGGTATGCGTTGCCCAATATGTTACGTCGTCGCTCGACTCCTGTTTTTTCTCGTCAATTTTGGGCCTTGCATGAAGCATCGTTTCAGATTGAACGGGGCGAAACGGTAGGCATTATTGGTCGAAACGGAAGCGGCAAAAGTACCATCCTCCAAATGATTGCTGGTACGTTGACCCCTAGTCATGGTCAGATTCAGGTGCGGGGTAAGGTGGCCGCTCTGCTAGAGTTGGGGAGCGGCTTTAATCCCGAGTTTACGGGCCGCGAGAACGTCTACATGAACGGGGCGATTTTGGGCATGTCGGCGCACGAAATCGACGCGATTTATGATCATATTGTGGCCTTTGCTGACATTGGCCCTTATATCGACCAGCCGGTCAAGTTCTACTCGAGCGGCATGTTCGTCCGCTTGGCCTTTGCCGTACAAGCCTTTGTGCCGAAAGAGGTGCTGATTGTGGATGAAGCCCTCTCTGTGGGGGACGCGGCCTTTCAACGTAAATGTATGGTTCAGCTTGAGAAGTTTAGGGACGAAGGTGGCACAGTGTTACTTGTATCGCACGATACCCAGACGATTATTCGCCAGTGCGCCCGCTGTCTCCTGCTCTCCTATGGGCGGTTGGTGTTGGACGGGCCGAGTAAACTAGTCAGCGATACCTATCAGAAGATTCTGTTCAGTACCCCTGAAGAAGAAAATCTCATTTTAGAACAGGCTAGAGCCTTAATTCCTCCAACGGGAGGAAAATTGACATCCTCTCCGTCTCTCCCAAAAGGGCAAGAGGACTCCTCTATAAGCACTAACTTAAGCGAGGCAGGTTTTACAAACTCTAAAATTACGCGAGTTTTATCTGCCAAGTCGTCAGATTCTTCAATCATCCCCCAAGCCCGTTTCGACCCGCATTTACCTCAACCGGAGGAGACCAGCTACAGTAACGGCGTGGCCGAGATTACCGATTGTGCTTTTTACACCATAACCGAGGAGCGGGTCAATGTGTTGGTGGTCGGAGAGCGGTACGAGTGGGTCTATCGGGTCAGCTTTAGGCAGGACGCGTATGATGTGAATTTTGGCATGATGATCAAAACCACCGATGGGATTGATCTGTCGGGTGTGGTTACAGATCGAGAGGGCATATTTTTCAAACAAATTACTGCGCCCACCATCATGGAAGCCCGCTTTGCCTTGACCATCAATCTGATACCGGGCAACTATTTCCTCAACTCCGGCGTGTTTGGCCTCGTTGACGGCGAGGCGACCTACCTGCACCGTCGCGTCGATATCGCTATGATTCAGGTCATCTCCCGCGACGAGCGTCAACCTTATGGATTGGCCTATCTCGATCCGGAGGTAAAGGTGAGGCGTGGAACGTGATTTTCGTTTGGGGCAAAGGGCAAAGAGACCTTCAATTCCATTCGAGCACGTAAGAATAATTACTGTAATCTCCTACGAAATATGATTTTTCCCTTGTAGGCATAGGCTAACACGAAGACAGTAGCCTAAAATAATAGCATAAAAAACCACAGGAGCAATGAACCAATGAGTAATAATCTCACTCCCCCAGCCGTACCGCTCAACTACCACCCCGAAAACATGGCTACGGCATTTGAGCAGTTTACGCAAGCATACCCAACGTATGCAGAAACCAAGACGATAGACCACCTACGAGCGACTGACTACAGCCGCCTAGACCAACAAAAACATATCTATCTCGATTACACTGGCGGTGGGCTATACGCCGAGTCTCAAATTCAGCAACACATGGCTATGTTGAGCAAGGGCGTGTTCGGCAATCCCCACTCCAACAACCCAACCTCAGTCGCCATGACTAATCTGGTGGAGGGGGCGCGGGCTTATATTTTTGACTACTTTAATGCCTCACCAGATGAGTATATCGCTATTTTTACCCCCAACGCCAGCGGAGCCTTAAAGCTAGTCGGCGAATCCTACCCTTTTCAATCTGGTGGGCATTTTCTGCTGGCTTTTGATAACCATAACTCGGTAAACGGGATTCGGGAATTTGCCAGAGCAAAAGGGGCTAAGGTTGATTATGTCCCCCTGACCGTACCCAATTTACGAATTGACCAGCCGAAACTGGATACCTACCTAGCGCAGGCCGACCGACAGCATGCCAATCTGTTCGCCTATCCGGCACAATCTAACTTTTCGGGCGTGCAACATCCGCTAGAGCTAATTGATAGAGCGCGTGACCAAGGTTGGGATGTGCTGGTTGATTGTGCCGCCTTCGCGCCGACCAATCGGCTTGATGTGAGTCGCTGGTTACCAGATTATGCCACATTTTCCTTCTATAAGATGTTCGGCTTTCCCACCGGAATCGGCTGTCTGTTAGTGCGGAAATCGGCTCTGCAAAAACTACAACGTCCTTGGTTCGCGGGCGGAACTATCACCCTAGCCTCAACGCAGGGACAATGGCATCATCTGGCACATGGGGAAGCTGGTTTTGAGGATGGCACGGTTGACTATCTGAATATTCCGAGTGTCAAGGTCGGTTTGCAACATCTGGAAGCGATTGGCCTCGACACGATCCATGAACGAGTGACCTGTTTAACCGGCTGGCTGTTGCAAAATTTGTACAATCTACGTCATCAAAACGGCAAACCGTTGGTGCGAGTTTATGGGCCAGTTGATCTAGAGATGCGAGGCGGAACTGTCACCGTTAATTTTTACGACCCCACAGGCAAACTGCTAGATTATCGACGGGTCGAGGAGTTAGCCAACGAGCAGAACATCTCCATACGAACTGGCTGTTTCTGCAATCCGGGCGCGAATGAGATTGCCGAGGAGCTAACCGAAACAGACATCGCGCCCGGTTTTGAGGAAGGGAAACGGATTGGCTTGCCGGTCTTCATGTCTCTTTTAGAACACAGTTCCGGCAAAAGCGCAGGAGCGGTTCGCGTCTCAGTCGGGTTAGTCTCCAACTTTACGGACGTATACCGCTTTTTGACCTTCGTCCACGATTTTCTGGATAAAAGTTCGGAAAAAGTGGGACAGGTCACTTTCAAGATTGAAAGCTGTCGCGTCATCCGTGATGGGAGTTAAGTGTGAGGCGTGATATACCCGCCAAATACCTGTTGCAATTACACAATCGCAAATAATTAGGAAAATTAAGCATTTACAAAAGGAGTTTGACATGGAACTATTTTGTACCGGATCAGTCGTACTGGCTTTTGCCTTACTCTTAATCATCCCCTTCACCACTCGTTTGGCAGGATTAGTGGTGATAAAAGAGGATCAGGTTGGTATTGTAGTACGCAAATTTGGGCCACCTCTGCCGCCCGGAAAGCTGGTTGCTCTAAACAATGAGGCCGGGTATCAAGCCGATACGTTACCACCCGGCTGGCATTTTGGCTACTGGTTATTACAGTTTTCTATCGATAAATGCCCCATGATCATCGTACAGCCTGGGCAGATTGCGCTGGTCGTGGCGGCTGACGGGAAGGCTATTCCGTCCCAACGAATCTTGGGCAAAACGATTGATTGTGATAATTTTCAGGATGCTCGTAAATTTTTAACGGCAGAAGGTGAGAAAGGACGGCAGTTAGCGATTTTGACCGCTGGAACCTATCGGATTAATACTGCCCTTTTTGAAGTGATTACAGCTCAAAATGCGAATTCGTTTAGCATGACCCCAAAAGAGTTGATGATATTTAGTATCAAACCGGATCAAGTGGGTATCATCACTTCTCTTGACGGAATGCCAATTGATGAAGGCGAAATTGCCGGCTCGCTCATTGAAGGGCATAACAACTTTCAAAATGCTCAACAGTTTTTGAACAGACATGGCCGACGTGGTCTGCAAGAGCAGGTATTGCTGTCCGGCTCATGGAATCTGAATCCGTGGTTTGTCCAGATTGAACAAGTCCCCATGACCGAGATTCCGATTGGGCATGTGGGAATTGTCATCTCTTACGTGGGGCATCAGGAAAAGGATGTCAGCGGAGAAGGTTTTAAGTATGGCAATCTGGTTGACCCAGGGCATAAAGGGGTGTGGGTTATACCACTCAATCCCGGAAAACACCCAATCAACAACCGAGTCATGAGCGTCGAGTTGGTGCCGACCACCAATATTGTGCTAAACTGGGCCTTACACACCGAAACCCATAAATATGATGCAAAACTCTCTCCGATTACCGTTCGCTCGCGGGATGGCTTCGCCTTCGATTTGGAAGTCTCGCAAATTATCCACATTGCCGCTCAAAATGCCCCCAAAGTAATTTCGCGGGTCGGCTCGGTGCAAAATCTGGTTGACCATGTTTTGGAGCCGATTGTAGGTAACTATTTCCGCAACGCGGCCCAATCTTATACCGTTCTCGACTTTTTGAGCGGTCGGAGCAAGCGACAGCATGAGGCGGCGAGTCATATTCATGAGGCACTACAGGCTTACGATGTAGAGGGTATCGACACGTTAATCGGCGACATCAATCTGCCGGAACAGTTAATGGTTACACAAACTGATCGTAAAATCGCCGAGGAACAACGTAAAACTTACGAGGTTCAGCAGATGGCTCAAAAGCAACGCCAAGAATTAGTCCGAGAGACTTCCTTAGCCGACATTCAGCAAGATATGGTCAAAGCCGAGCGTGGGGTTGAGATCTCTCGACTTGAGGCGGAGTCGGACATTGAACGGGCCAAAGGGAAGGCGGAAGCGACTCGGCTAGAAGCAGGTGGTGAAGCGGACGCAATTCGGGCTACAGGTAAGGCTAAAGCACAAGCCTATCATGCTGGAGTAACAGCCTTGGGTAGCCAAGAATATACCGCCATACAACTCATGCAACTTATCGGCGAAAACGATGTTCAGGTTGTGCCGGAGGTGTCGGTCAGTGACTCAAATCAAAGTGGATTGTTGGAAAGCCTGATGGGTTTGATGGTGCAAGAACGGGTGAAAGGAAAACAGAATCGCCAAAAATATACGAATAAGACTGATGATGTATAAATATACCCGATACGAAACTTAGTTTAGGCTAATTTTTAAAATGAGCCGACAGAGTGACATGGCCTCTCCCCCTATCCATTCGTAGATTATTGGAGAGTAGAACATTGTAATCACAAGCACAGAGTAAACTCAAAATAGGATAATTAATGAATACGACTGAAAAATTTATAGTACAAATGCCAAAAGTGGAACTACACGTTCATCTTGAAGGCTCTGTTCAGCCGCAGACATTGTTGAAGCTTGCCAAACGACACAACGTTGTATTACCAGCAGATGATATTGAAGGATTACGTAAATGGTATACTTTTCGTGATTTTGACCATTTTATTGATATTTACATGGCAATTTCAGGTTGTTTACGTGCCGCAGAAGATATTGAATTAATTGCCCGTGAGTTCCTAATCGGTCAAGCAGAACAGAATATCAGATACAGCGAAGTAACTTTTACGCCTTACAATCAATACGCTACGAGTGGGCTTGGTTTTCATGAGCAGATCGATGCAGTCAACCGCGCTCGGGAGTGGGGAGAGAAGGAACTAGGCGCGCGCATGGGAATTATTATGGATATTCCTCGCCATATTCCTGCAAAAGAAGGGGGGTTAATCGCAAAATGGGCCATCGAGCGATATGGTGATGGAGTGATAGCGTTTGGGTTGGGTGGGCCAGAGCATGGGAATCCACCGAAAAAGTTTCAATCTGCGTTCAATCAGGTGCGAGCGGCGGGAATTCCTTGCATTTTGCATGCTGGTGAAACAGTGGGGCCGAGTAGTATTTGGGAAGCTATCGAGGTGGCGGATACGCAACGAATAGGACATGGTGTACGGGCAGTTGAAGATAGCAAATTAATGGATTATTTGCGTGACAAACAAATTCCACTGGAAGTTTGTCCGACCAGTAATATTTGCCTGAAGGTTTTTCCGTCGTTGTCAGAACACAGTTTACCGCAATTATTAGGACACGGTTTATACATCACGATAAATAGTGACGATCCACCGATGTTTAACACAACCTTGACCCATGAATACCTTGTTGGACAAAAAACATGGCATTGGAGCCATGACCTCATTCAGCAACTGGTATTAAATGCGGTAGATGTCACCTTATTACCAGAACATGAGAAGATAGACATGCGGCGTAACTTTGAAATGGAGTTTGAGAGCCTTAAACGGTAGTGGTGCAAAGGTAGTGATAAGGAGTGCAAGGCTTGCCTTGCAGGCAAAGCGAGCTTTGCACTCCTGATTCTGCCATCACTACTTGTGCAGCACTACCACGGCTATCTGATACTGGTCAAAGGTGAGGAGGATGCCTGATAAACACCATCGCCCGTTTGAGAGTACCGCCACCCATTTCATCAACTATCGAACTGCGGAAAGACAGCGGGTCATCGACAATTATCAACGGGCCAAACGCCGGGCCTTCACGGAAGAGATGCTGTCCACGATTCGCCACACCTCGGTTGATCTGCTTCCATTTGAGGTGGTGCGTACTCAGTTGAAACTCGGCCACAAACAGTATCGGGGTCGGCAAGAAATTCCCCTCGACCAAATTGTGGGTAGTGTCAACCGAAGTGAGGATTTTACTCGCACCTTTAGCCCGCGCCACGATGCCGTGCAAAATCGCTGGCAACAGGTCGATAAGCTGGTCGACACGATCGGTTTGCTCCCGATTGAACTGTATCAGGTCAGCCGGATTTATTTTGTCAAAGACGGACATCATCGGGTCTCGGTCATGCGTCAACAAGCGGCGGAGGTGATTGAGGCTGAGGTGTGGGAGTATCCGAGCCGAGTCCAGTTGTGGGCTGATGACAATCTGGAAGACATCATGATTCGGCGGGAATATTTAGAATTTTTGGAGCGCACCCAGTTGGATAAATATCGCCCGCAGGTCGATATTATTTTAACCATGCCGGGCCGATATTGGCTCTTTGAGGAAAAAATTGCCATTCACCGCTACTATCTCGGCTTGGACGAACAGCGTGACCCGACCTTTACTGAGGCCATGTTGGACTGGTACGACACCCTCTATCTGCCCCTAGCCCAACAACTACATGCCGATGACATCGTATCCTACTTCCCCGGTCGCACCGAGGCCGACATCGCCCTCCATATTTTTGATCATCAATATTGGCTGGAAGAACAGCACGTACATGACGACATCTCGCTGACTGACGCGATGGAGGATTTTTCGGGACGGCTAAAACGGAATCTGTGGCAACGTCTCAAAGCGTGGGTAATCCATCGAGTCTTAGGCCATCCAGTCTACTCGGCTGAGGAGTAGCATAATTCGGTAGTCCTGCAAAGGTAGTAGTGGTCAGCTACCCGCAAGTTTAGAACTTGCGGGTAGCTAACGGATCCGGATCACTACTTCTGCACCATTACCGCATAATTCATACAGAGGCAAAACGATGCTCGATCTAGTGGTCGCCTACGGCCCCCTACTATTCCAAATAATCCTACTATTATCCCTTGTTATTATCATTTCATCCTACATGGCGAACTTTTTTGGTGGTATGTGGGTTCCCTCCAGTATGGAGACGGTGCGTAAAATGTTACAGTTGGCCGAATTACAACAGGGGCAAAAGCTGGTTGATTTGGGCGCGGGCGATGGGCGGGTGGTGCTGTTAGCGGCGCGGCAGTTTGAGGCCAACGCTGTCGGGGTAGAGATTGACCCGTTACGCGCCTTGTTTGCCAATAGCCTGATTCTGTTTATGGGTCTGCGGCACCGGTCTTGGGTTTATTATGCCGATGTGTTTAACTTCGACCTGACCGGAGCCGATGTGGTGGTCATGTATCTGACTAAGGCGACCAACAACCGGCTCAAACCGCGCCTGCTGGCACAACTGGAACCGGGCGTAAAAGTGATAACCCGCTTCGCCATACCCGGCTGGAACGCGCTCCTACTCGATGACAACGCCATGATCTTCCTATACGAAATCGGCAACACCGGCCCCGACGTGGAGACAAAACTGGTTGTGTTGTAGCAAATGGCGAATTTGCGAATAGAGAATGGAGAATAGACAAATTTACGAATGGAAGAGTCTCACCGTTCTTCATTCTTCATTCTTCATTCCTCGTTCTTCATTCTTCGTTCTTCATTCACCCCTCACTGCGCCTTGCTGTTTAATGGTCATCATGCTATAATTGACATAATACTCTGATTGACATAATGTTGTTATATCAATAGTTAATATGTTAATATGATTGATCATGCCTCAAAAAACGGCCCCCAAATCAGCTAAAAAACCGACCGACTGGCTAACCCTGTATATCGCCAGTTTGAGCATCCTACTGATTGTTTTGTTAGGGTCTCTTTTTGTTGAACCTACCTCCAAGCCGATTATCTACCCCGAATTTTCCCATCCTGAGTATACGACCCAAGTTGAGCCACTCATCGTAGAACGCCAGTTTCAGGCGGCAATTGATGAACTAGAAACGCTGGTCGTCATCTATCCTACCTCAGCCCAACCGTTGATTTATATCGGTCAAATCTATCTTATGCAACATCGCTGGTTGATGGCCGAGGATGCCTTTAATAGAGCTTTGGCTCGTGATGCAGATCATGCTTGGGCTATGGCCGGTTTGGCCGAAACGATGTTGCAACAGGGCCGGCTGACTTCCGCTTTAGTGATTTGGCAGGAAGTGGCCGAAGTAAACCCAACCATGCCCGGATTAGCCAGTGGTTTAGGGCGCACCTATCTGCTCCAAGGCAATTTTGAATCAGCCGAGGCGGCCTTCCGGCAACAGTCCGACACCGAGAGCCACTGGTATTTAGCCGCCTTAACCGCCCCGCGTGATCTCGTGACCGCCCGCAATTATCTGTATGCTATGTCTCCCAGTCGAAACAGCTATTGGCAGAGTCAGCGTGACTATTTGCTCGAACTACTGGCCTCGTTTGATCAGAATACGCCCCCAGCGAAGGTGGCGCAGACGATGGGCGTGGCCTTGAGTCAAATTGGTGAGTGGCCCTTAGCCAGCCATGCCTTGAATCAAGCCCTCGACCTACAGGGTGACACTCCAAACGGGGAGACGGTCGCTTTTTTAGCCAAGACCCAAGCCCAACTAGGTCGCCCTGCCTTTGAGCTATTTGAGGAGGCCCGCCGTATCGCCCCAGAATCGGCTCTGGTGTTGTATATGCAAGGTCGATATTTACGGGAGCAGGGCGCGCTACGAGCGGCGCGACGTACCTTTGCCGAAGCGGTCATTGCTGATCCAGAAAACGCGGCCGCATACATCGAAATGGGCATCACCCGAGCCGAGCAGGGGAATCTAACCGCAGCCGAAGCATGGTATTTAGAGGCTCTACAAGTGGCCGAGAATAAAGCACCGTTTGAGTTGTTGCTGGCCCGTTTTTATGTAGAGCATAACTATCAACTGACTGAAACTGGCCTGCCTTATCTGGAAGCCTTCGTCAAAAGCCACCCCACTCATGCCGAAGCACACGAGATGTTGGGCTGGATGCAGTTTGTCACTGGCGACGCGGATGAGGCCGAAAAAACGCTCAAGCAAGCTATCGAGTTGAACCCCAACGCCCTCAGTGCCCGCTACTATCTAGCTCGCAGTCTGGTTGGCAACAACAAACCGCTGGAAGCGAAGGACGAGTATCAGCGAATTATCGACTGGGACACCTCAACTGGCTTACGAGAGTTGGCCCTGCGAGGGCTAAAACAGTTGGGATAGTCCTGCAAGGGAAATCCGGAGTGCAAGGCTTGCCTTGCATGCAAAGCAAGCTTTGCACTCCTCTCACTACATCTGCACTACCAAAATTGGAAATTGGAACTGCCTAACAAAACGCAAAGAAGGGGGAACAGATTAAATCTGTTCCCCCTTCTTTAGTTAACGTTATGATTTTATAATTTTACGATTTTATAATTTTATGACTTTATAGTTTTATGACTTTACGAGTTTATAAAACCATAAACTACTTCTCGAAAGGAATCGATATCATAAACAGCCCCACTGGCTAAGACGGTTTTGCCCTTGTTTTGCATTAACGCATTTAGCGAACTGATAGCGATTCCGACTAGCTCACTTTGATTAATGGAGAGATGTTCGTCAAGCAACATCTTTAACTCGGCCATGTTACGCTTTTCAGCGGATGTTAAATGAACTGTGGTTGGTTTACGTTGTACTTTTTTACGAGGTCGACCAAGAGGTTTGATATTAGTACGATTTAACTCCTCTTGAACATCATATAAACGGGCGAAAGTCCCTTCGTTTTCTGTAGGTGTTATTTGATTTGACATTACTGTAGTTCCCGTATAACCTCATCAACAAGGGTATCTTCAATAATTGAGGCATGGTTTAAGATTGCAATAGGCAAAATATTCAAGCCAATCACACAAATATCACGAGGCATCCCTCGACTATGGTTATAGATTTTCATCAAGGCATCTTCGGTAAACAATGGATGTTGCCGTCCGGCCACCATCACCCGAAAATTAATCATCGACCTTGTATCCTCAAAATGTAGCGGCTCCAACGTAGAACGGGTCGCTACCCGTGAATTTAAGGCTCGTTTAAGACGCAACTTATTCCGCAACTCATTTTGCCCAATCAAGACAATCTGAATCAACTTTTGGGTGTTGGTCTCAAAGTTCAACAAGAGACGAATCAACTCAAACTGTTGCCCAATCAACCCTTGGCCTTCGTCAATAATCAACAAAACCGTTTTGTTTTCTCGGTAGCCATTGATTAAGAACTCTTCAAACGCGGTGAGTTGTTTTTGTTTGCTTCGTTTAGCACTCAGGCCAAACTCAGCACATATATCTTTTAAGAACTGAAAGTCAGACGGATAGATTGGCGTTGGAATATAGGCCGTGTAGTAGTCGGCACGGTCTCGATAAACCTGATACAGCCGTCGAGCCACAGTCGTCTTGCCGACTCCCACATCACCAAAAATGACTGACAACCCCTGCCGTTGTTCGATAGCATAGTTGGCCTTGGCCAGCGCGGTTTTATGTTGGAGCGACACATAAAAGTAACGCGGGTCAGGCGACAATGAAAATGGTGCTTCTACTAACCCTAATGGATCTAAATCAAGCATAGATATTCACACTTACCCTCAAATAATGCTAATTATAGCACCTACCCCCAAAAATTACAAACAGGTTTTGACTCATTGGGCATGTTTGCATATAATTTCGTCATAAGCATTTAGCTTAACTTGATTCGCATCAAAAACGATTAATAAAAAAAGAGACTCGTCGTCGCGAGCCTCCCCTCTCTCACATAATACAAGTGAGTTGCTACAACCCTGCTTATGAAGCCTACTAAAGAGGCTGTGCTTTGCTGTTTGTTAAAAACGAACAGGGGAACTATACCATAAGTCAGTATGTCGTGTCAAGTTAGGTCAACATAAAAAAGTTGTTCATTAAGCGTATTCAGCCATCAACCGTCAGTTTTCCAAAATTTACCAAAGCCTGAATGTTGATGCCCAATTAGCTGAATCTTTGAGGCCAGTCACGTCATGTCAGACCTCTCTTTAAATCCGGTATATTTGAGTGCGAGAGCAGCGATTGTCGCTCCTGAACGCGCTATTACAGCTTCCTTGTATGGCATCCAAAAATGGTTGCCTCGCATCGGCTCGGAGAGATGGTGTCTTATAATCTTACTCCGTAGCCTATGTGTCGATTCTCCCCGTCAAAATAATGGCACCAAGCAGGTTGCATGCAGTCTACAAGAGATTGCCAACGCCCTCAGCATCCACAAACGGACGTTACTCCGCTGGTTCAAACATGAGCCAATCCCCAACGATAAACCATGGCGCGCTATCGTTCCCCATGATGAAAAAGCGAAATATTTAGCCATGTTTATCCCTCGTTTACGCTACGCCTACGAAACTCGGCAAGGAAAAGGAAAACGGGTGGGCTTTGTCATGGAAATTCTTATGGAAGACCCTGTCGTTCCAGAAGATGAGATTAAACTCAAACGACAGGTTGAGATGATACAGACGCGGCAAGGCTCACTTAACCTTGAAACCTATCGCCCTGTTGATGAGCATGCGTCTCCCGAATCAGCCCCTCTGAACCGACAAAACGACACTTCAGCAGTCGGCATAAATGGACAAAATGTCGTTTTAGACAATAATATAAACAGCCATTATGACACTTTACAACATGACGTAAACGGACAAATTGTCCGTTCAGATTCTTTAACCCGACAAAATAGCACTTCACAACAACCTGTAAAGTGCCAATCTGTCGGTTCACATATTTCTGGTAAGCGACAAATTGACACTTCAGACGAGCATCTGAATCGACAAAATGACACTTCAGATGAGCAATCTCAACCCTTAACAACTCAACATGAACAAAATGTCACTTCAGACTCACCTCTAAACCGACAAAACAGCCTTTTACAAAATCAAGTGAACGGACAAAATGTCAGTTTAGATCAGACCGTCAAACGACAATCTGACACTTCAGCAAACGACATGAAACGACAATCTGACACTTCACCCTCAAAAAAAGAAGCTTTTGTCACTTCACACTCACTTCTAAAAGGTCAAAATGACACTTTACTATCCGATGCTGTTAACGTTAACGTTAACAAGTTATATTTACTGTTTAAAGATTTAAATAGTAAAACAGTTAACGTTAACTCACCTGAAACAAAAATTTTTGAGCCAATTGTAACCTTGACTGAAACGTTGCTTGAAGATACTCATTCAACAGGAATGTTATACAAACGCTTAAAAGCCTTATATCCTGATGGATTTGAGTTATATGTTCAGGCAGTTCAAACGGCTTTGGAGGTGGCTGAAACAAAACCTACGGCAAATAAAGGGGCTATTTTTGTCCGTACTTTAAAACGATTGGCTGATACCGCCAATTTTGATTTGAATCGTCCGACTAAATCGGTTAAACAGGAACTGGCTCAAAATATGGACATGAAGCCTGACGTGTCTGATTTGGGGCAGCAACTTGACATGCCCATTTATCAACCTGAGCCGATTTCGCCGGAGCAACAGGTTTGGGAAAATACCAAACAGGCTCTACAGGGGCAGATGACCCAAGCCACTTACGTTTCGCTGATTCACGGCACATCGTTACTAGTACGAGACGGTAACTATTTTATGGTTGGAGTGCCGACAGAAAGTGCTTTGGCTTGGTTGAACCATCGTTATATCAATACAATTCAGCAGACGTTGACTAGTGTGATTGGTGAGCCTGCTGTAGTAGAATTTAATTTGATTAGGAGAGACAACAAGTAACAATGTTGCACAATTGTTGTATTTTATAGGTTACATAATCGTTGGTTGAACCTACGTAACCTATAAAATGCAACTAACTATAAATTATGCGTATTATTTCAATAGCCAATCTCAAAGGAGGATCAGCGAAAAGCACGACTACCTTTAACTTGGCCGGTGTGCTAAGGGAAGCGGGGTATCAAGTGTTATGTATCGACATTGACCCTCAGAAAACTTTGGGCGAAGCCTATTTTGGGGTATATGCCGGTGAAAAGACTTTTTCTGATGCCCTAATTAGCGACAATATGATTGGAGAACTCGTGCAATCCAGTAAATTTGATGGATTATTAGTTATTCCAGCAGATGATGGGTTAAAAGCGATTAAAAGCGGTCAGACCCAAATCGAGGGGGGGGAGTTACGTCTCCGAAGTTGTCTAACTCGAGTAAAAACCAATATCGACCAGACCAATGGGATTAACAAAATGGACTGGGTGCTAATTGATTGTCCACCCAGTTTGGATAAATTGACCATGAATGCCTTGGTCGCCAGCGATTATGTGTTGGTTCCGGTTGACCCCGGCGCGGGGGGGCGAGGTGCTTTGGGTGATACGATTCAATATGTATCATCAGCTCAAAAATGGTATAATCCAACTTTAAAACTGTTGGGCTTGTTGATTGGCAATACCGACCCCCGAACCGTTTACGACCAAACTGTGGTCGAGGTGGTGAGAGAGATTTATGGTAATCTGGTTTTTAAGTCAATCATCAAAGCCTCTGTTCGAGTGCGAGAATCGGCAGAGTCCCAGATTCCTCTTGTTTTTTGTAAAAGAACCGAATTTAGTCGATATGCAGATATGTATCGTAGCTTAAAAGACGAAATAGTAGAACGAACTGCTTGATTAAGGAGCCGGAGTATTTTTACTGAGTGTTTAGGGATATGAAAGTTCCCGAAATTTCTTGTAGAGGCATATTATCAGTGAAAACTTTTCCGAACAGTGACTATGGCCCGACGTAAAATTAATATTCAGCGAAATTTAGGGGCGCGCACTGCCGCTCCCGACAAGCCACCCGACGCGATTGATCAGCTAACCAGTAGCATGGCGACGGTTGATATAGGTTTTGAACCGACCGAGCAACGAGTCTATAAGGTCAATTTAGACCGAATTTTCCCCGATTCAAATCAACCCCGTCATTTGATGCCTTCCGATTTGCGGAAAAGATTGATAGATAAAACTGCTACCCCAGCCGAGTTGGTGAGGGAACTGTTAGACCGAGCAACAAAGGATGATCCGGTGGCCTTGTTAGTTTTGGGTGGCAAAGGTGATGAGGTGACGACCGAAGATGATGAAAATGTGGAAGAACGGGGGTTGTTCGCGCTGGCTAATTCCATTTGCGAGGTGGGTTTGCGGCAACCGTTGAACGTCTATCAGATTGATGACCCGAATCAACCGACGCAGACTCGCTATCGAATCGGCGAGGGGGAGCGCAGATTTTGGGCGCATCATATCTTGGTGCATCAGGGACAGGATGCCTTTAAGAGTGTGCGCTGTATTATAGAATCCCTGCCCGAAAGTTCTGAGATTATCTATCAGCGCCAAGCGGCTGAAAATGCGGCTAGGGTTGATTTACCAGCCATTGCCCGTGCTAGATCCATGCAACGGATTAAAGAGCAGTTGATCGTTGAGCATAACAAAACTAGCGACGAAAAAGCGTTGAGCCAGCGCGCCCTGCAAACGGCCATCGGACAACAGGTCAAAATTTTTACAGGGCGGGCTGTTGGTGACCGCATGGTGCGGAACTATTTGACCTTGCTTAAACTCTCATCTGAATCGCAAGATTTGGCCGAGGCCGGGGAACTGACCGAGAAACAACTGCGCCCGATTGTGCGCTTAAAAACTGATTTTGAACAACAGATGATGATTAAAGAAATTATCGCAAAAAAGTGGAGCAGTCGTCAAGTGGCTCAACAGGTCACGCCCTCCAAGCCTACTCCGCCTGTCACCTTACAAGAGGTTGCAAAAACAACTGTCGAACAGCGATTTGAGCAACGGATTATCAACGCCGCTAAAACTGTCTCCTCGTTGATGTCGTTGCCGACCGAAAATTATGATATGGTGGTCAATACGTTAGCGTCTCGGGCCAAAGATGAGAAAACCCATGAGGCACTTCAGGCCTTACATGACGCATTGAGGGCGATTTTGCTAAAGGCTGACGATTTGGTGAAACGGCAATATCTCGAATTGTCCATAACGGTCATTATCCCCCCGCTGACCGAGTTGACCCAATATTTGCCCAGTAACAAACAGTCGGTTATCCAGTCGGATAAACTGTCTGGGGCGGAGATATTGGCTCAGTTAATCGACTGGCATGAGGCGGATGTGGTTTTCTCAAGTCGCATGCACCCGTTTTTCAAGGAGCTAGAGACCACCGCCGATGCCTTACGAGCCGGTGAGACTCTGCCTCGTCCGCTGGCTCAGCAAACTGACAATGACGAAAAACGGTATCTGCTTAAAAGTGGTGGGTATCTCTACTGGGCGCATCTTCTGCTGGTTCAGCGAGGCCAAATGCAGTTTAAGACCATCATGGTGGAGTTGGAAACTGTATCAAGTGCTGATCAATTTTGATTTTCAAAACGGTAAATGGCGTGCAAAGCGAGCTTTGCACGCCGTCTCATCCGCTCCTTTTTCTTGATTATCAATAAGCTTCATAAATGAATTTTTTGCCCTTATTTTTGTCGAGTACTCGAGTACTGAGAAACAGAAAACACCCAGCATATTAAACGCTGAGTGTTTTTGTTTGAGTAAAAGTCCAAAAATCCCTTCTCATATTAAGGAGGGATTTTTAGTATTTGGTTTTGATGTTTTGAGTTAAATGATCTCTAAGCTAACTCGTTTTCCATCTTTCGCGGCACTGGTGCGTAACAAAGTACGCATTGCATTGGCGACTCGTCCTTCTTTACCTATAATCCGACCCATGTCAATTGATGCCACACTAAGTTCAATAACCACCATTGAAGAACCTTCAACCTCTTCAACTCGTACCTCGTCGGGTTCGCTGACAACTGCTCGTGCCATGTGATTAGTTAAATCTTTTAGATAGCCCATTTTTTGAAATCTCCTAATTCCTAGTGATAAGATATACAGAATTGTTATTGAATTGATTACGAGTATATCAGGTTAAAAGGGATGGGTCAATCCTACCGATGGTACTAATTTGATGAATCGTGCCTGTGGATAACTATGAGAGTAATACAGTCCTGATATTTGGGTTTTTGAGGGGTGCTTGTTTGATTTTTGTTCTATAAATAAGCGGTAGTGGTGCAAAGGTAATGATAGGAGTGCAAAGCTTGCTTTGCAGGCATTATTGTGGCTAAGGAATGAGTATGAGCAACTGAAGAATATGCCTGTTATCCGGTAAAGTAATTTATGTAAGACTACAAAAATGCACGGAGGCTCATGAAAAAAGCTAAATCGTGTGATAACATCATTCGCCCATTCGCCCATTCGTATATTCACTATTCCTTACTCGCAAATTTATAACCTACCCCACGTATATTGACAATATATGCGACCCCAACTTTTTTACGCAATCTACCAAGATGGCTTTTCAACATGTCACGCGCTTGATAGGGGGTGAGGTATTGACCATGAACCGTCTTCGCTAACTCTTGAAAGGTAAAGGGATGGTTAGGGCGTTTGACCATCGTCGCGAGAAGTTTGAATTCAGTTGGAGTTAAAGTGATTGGAGTTTCGGCTTTTTTGAGGCTCATCTCCTCCAAGTTGATGGTTAAATCATCAACATTTAAGACGGTCAGCGTACGTTTGTTAGGCGATAGAGAGGTCGGTTTTCGATGAACACTGGCCGTTAATAGCTCCACGGCGAGGCGTTGTTGGGTTTTTTGTTGACGGTGATGCATGGCGTTTTGAACGCCGTGTAATAGGTCATCTAGCACGTAAGGCTTTAATAAAAAGTCACAACTTCCCAAACGCATCGCTTCAATTGAGGTGTGTAAAGTAGCATGGGCGGTGAGCATAATCAACTCAGGAATATCGGGCAGAGATTGCATAGCCTCCATCAACTGAATGCCGGTTAAACCCGGCATCTGAAAGTCAACAATGGCTAGGTCAACGGGCGTGTGGGCCAAAAATTCAAGCGCATCAGCCCCACTAGCAACGGCAAATACCTTGTATCCCTCAGTCTCAAGTTCCTCAGCCAGAAAAAAACGGACACTCGCATCATCGTCAACCACCAGAATTTTATTCGTGTCCAGTAAGTCCATTATGCTTTTCCTCCAAATCAATCGGTAAATAAATCAAAAAACGGCTTCCTTTATCGGGATCAGTCTGAGCCTCAATATATCCACCATGAGCCTCAACAATGCTATAACTAATCGACAATCCTAATCCAGTCCCATTTTCTTTGGTGGTAAAAAATGGCTCGGAGATACGGTTCTGGTTTTGTGGTGAGATTCCCAGCCCATTGTCGGTAATGCCCACCACCGCATATTTGTGGTATGAGGTGTAGTGGGTAGAAAATTCTAAGACCCCACCATGTGGCATGGCATCAACTGCGTTTAGGATTAAGTTTAGAAAAACTTGCTTAATTTGGCCTGGTACCGCGTAAACGGCTGGCAAGTTATCAAACAACATAAACGAACAGGTAATGTTATACCTTTGAACCTGTTTTTTTACAAGAGCTAACGTCTCTTGTAAAAGCTGATTTAGGTCAACATGCTCTTTGCCCACCCGGCTCGGCCTGGCAAAATCGAGGGTTTGTCCAGTTAATTTAACCAACCGTTCGACCTCCTTACGCATCATATCGACATATTGCTCCCGTTTTTTTGTTGTTAGATTAGGTCGCGCTAACAACCGCAAACCACTCTGCAACGATTGCAAGGGGTTGTTGATTTCATGGGCTAGTGAGGCGGACAAACGCCCCAAGGCAGACAGTTTTTCCGTCTGTACCATTTGGGATTGAACTCGTACTGCTTGGGTTATATCCTCTATAATATGAACAATTTCGACCAGTTTTCGATCTTGATATAAAGGGTAAGTACGAATCCGAAATGATTGGTTTTTTGCCCAAGAAGGCGAACTAAATTCTAGTGACAAGGGGGCGATGGTGGTTTGATCAACTAATATTGGATCAGCCAATAACGGGGCGGCTATATCCAATAGTGAGCAACCATCCGCATCAACCGTTATCGTTTTGGCTGATTGATGTAATAGCTGTTTTGAGGTTTGATCTAGCCAAGTAGCCAACGTTTGATTAACATGAGTAATCAGACCTTTTTTGTTAGCATTATGAACTAAAATACCATCATGAATCGTATTAAAGATTGTTTCCCACTCCTGACGGGCTAAGTTGATGGTGTGATACAAGTTCCGATTCTCTAAACCAACCGTTAAATGGGTACTCATAATTCTTAAAAACTCAATATCCCGTTGGGTGAATAATCCCGTTTTCTGATGACTCAAGCAGAGCCATCCGATTTGACGTTCTTCAATATGTAATCGAAAATGTAATGTTTTAGCGTTTTGTAACTCTGTTGTTCCCCCGTTTTCTGAATCAAGAATAACCCAAGCCGAGATAGTATCATGGTTTGGGGGGATATTCAAAGGTTGACCTAACATCGCCAATCGAACAAACGACTGGTCAGAATTGAGGTGGTCAACATCGAATTGAGACGACAGAAGCCACAAACTGGCCGATTTCATCTTAATTTCCCGTTGAATAATTAGTAACACCGACTGAGCCAATTTTTTGACATCCTGCTCGACCATCAGCCGATGGCTCAAGGCCAATAAAGGCATGTGAGCTTGCAAACGGGCATAATTTTGCCGTAACTGTTGCCTCTCTATGATGCGTCCGATGATACTGAGGAGTTGTTTATCATCAAACGGTTTGAGAATAAACCCTTCAACGCCTAAGTCTTGGGCGGTGATGGCCGCTTCAAGGGTGCCGTAGCCAGTCATCATGATGACGCTGACGTGCGGGTAGTAAGCTGATACCTGCTCTAACACCTGCAATCCGTTAATATCGGGCATGCTCAGATCGAGCAAAATCAACTCAAAATCATGTTGACCAAGTAGGCTCAAGGCTTCATAACCACCTGACGCGGCAGTCACTTGCGCGCCCTCTAGCCTGAGTAGTTCCGCACAAAAGCCGCGCACGACATATTCATCATCAACTACTAAAATTTTGTAGTTTGTTAGCATCATTCAACTCGCATTAAAACAAATTTTAGATATCGAAATTCAGAAAAAACGAGTGGTGTTGGATGGTCAGCCGGTTGTCCGCTGATACTTAGAATTGTGGCGCGGCGTTTAGCTTTGGAGATTGCTTCTTGGCAAATCGAAAGAAACATCTCCATGCTGATGTGGCTAGAACATGACGAGGCGGCCAGAAATCCATCGGAAACAATCAGTTGGGCCGCGCTGGCAATGACATGTTGGTAAGCGTTTATCGCTTTTTTGACCATCCCTTTCGAGGAGGCATACGAGGGCGGATCGATCACAATCAGACTCCAACGCTGTTTTTGTTTGATCGCCTCTGCTAAAAATTTATGAACATCCCTAACAATTGGCTCATGTGAACCATCGGGCAAATTATTGAGTTGCCAATTCGTAGTCGCACTCTTAATGGCGGGCGCGGCAATATCAACGGTGGTCACATGGCTTGCTCCACCCAAAGCAGCATATATCGAAAAACCGCCAGTGTAGCCAAAGAGATTCAATACCCGTTTTTGGGCCGCCAATCGTTGAATCATCTGTCTATTGTCACGTTGGTCAAGGAAAAAGCCTGTTTTCTGTCCATGTACAATATCAGCCCCAAACCGAACGCCATTCTCCAAAAATTGGATTGGTTGGGGAGGCAGTTTCCCGACTAACAGTTGACCAGCCTGGCCTCGCTCACGAGCGCGCTCATACACCGCGCGCAAAGATAAACGCTCGACCAACCACCGAGCAATCCCTCGACTATCCCAAAACCCAATTGCGGCAAGCCCATCCAACTTTAGCACCGCAATATCATCATACAAATCAACCACCAAGCCCGGCAAACCATCCCCCTCGCCGTTAAAAAGCCGAAATCCGGTCGTCTGTTTATCAAACGTCTGCGCGTCAAACAGCATCTGCCGAAGCCTACATGCCCGCTCGAACTGTTTCTCGGCCCAATAATCATTGAGCGGATTTTTTGTCTCAACCGTGCAAACTCGAAACGCCAGCGGAGAATCGGGGCTGTAGAATCCTTGAGCCAGTTTTCGTTTACGATTATCAAGCAACATGGCCACTCTCCCCGGCGTTGCAGGTGGACAGTGGCGTAAATTATTGGCAAAAACCCACGGATGCCCTCGTTTTATGTCTCGTCGCAAATCTCGGCTAAGTTGCAGAACGAGCGGTTTTTTAGCATGTGATTTAATGAAGGACAACGGCCATGTCTCCCTAAATAATTATCTTAAAATCTGTAGATGTGTTAGAATAACGGTTGGCTATCAGAACAAAATTGACTTGACTGAGTAGTAAGGCAGTTCCAATTTTTAAATTCTCCCAAATATCGTTGGCTGACGACGCGTAGCTAGTGTCGAAGCCAATCCCCTTCGGTGTGAGCTTAGTCGAACGCTCAGGGAACGTTGGGAGGTTTATTTTTCTGGAATTTTCTAAACGTTCAGCCCCTCGTTCCCAATCTCCAGATTGGGAACGTATTTACCACAGAAACTCTGTTTCTGGCATGTTGCAAGTCGCAAACAGAGCAATTGTGTTCCCAAACTCAGATTGGGAACAAGGGGCTGGATGATTACAACGATAAATTTCTGAACATATTTAGGAGATAAAAGGCATGTCTAACCAAACCCCTTCACTAGGCGAAATTGACCTTGACGCGTTTCGTCAATCTGGGTATCAATTAATCGACTGGGTCGCAGATTATCTGACGAATCCAGAGCAATATCCGGTCTTGGCACAAGTTGAGCCGGGCGATATTATCGCCCAACTCCCCACCTCGCCCCCCGCCGAGGCCGAGCCATTAGCCGACATCATCACCGATTTTGAGCAGATTATTATGCCCGGTATGACTCATTGGAATCACCCCAACTTTTTTGCCTATTTTAGCTCAACCGGCTCTGCGCCGGGCGTACTGGGTGAGCTATTGAGCGCAGCTCTCAACATTAACGGAATGTTATGGCGCACCTCGCCAGCGGCCACCGAGTTAGAGACCCTAACTCTCGATTGGTTATGCCAAATGTTAGCCCTGCCCCAAGATTGGGAGGGGGTGATTATGGATGGTGCGTCCATGTCGAACATGATAGCCATTGCCGCGGCTCGCGAGGCGCTCGATTTGCAAATTCGGACCAAAGGCATGGCCGGACGCGCCGATTTACCCCGTCTCCGGCTTTACATCTCCGAGCAGTCTCACTCCTCGGTTGAGAAAGGCGCGCTGACCTTGGGCTTGGGGCAAGAAAATGTCATCAAAATCCCCACCGATGACAACTTTGCCCTCGACGCGCATGCGCTCCAAACCGCGATTGAGGCCGACTTAGCCGCCGGATATCGCCCCTTCTTTGTTTGCGGCACGATTGGCACCACCTCCAGCACCGCTATCGACCCGTTATCGGCCATTGCTGATTTGGCGGCAAAGTACAAGTTGTGGTTTCATGTTGATGGGGCGTATGGCGGCACCACGGCTTTACTGCCAGAGATGCGCCATCATTTTGACGGAGTCGAGCGGGCCGATTCGATGGTGGTCAACCCTCATAAATGGATGTTCACCCCGATTGATCTGAGCGTATTGTACACCTGCCACCCCGCCACGCTCAAACGGGCCTTTTCGATTTTGCCCGAATATCTACGCACGGCTGAGGGGGATGCCGAGGCGGTTAAAAACTACATGGATTACGGGGTGCAGTTGGGGCGACGTTTTCGCGCCCTCAAACTATGGATGGTCATCCGAGCCTTTGGGCAGGAGGGGTTGGCGGCTCGGGTGCGGGAGCATATTCGTCTAGCTCAACAATTTGCCACATGGGTTGATGAATCACCCGATTTTGAGCGACTAGCTCCCACCCTCATGAGCAACGTCTGCTTCAGAGCCTGTCCGGCCAGTTATCAGGCTCAAGGCGAGGCGGCCTTAGATCAGTTGAACGCCCAACTACTCGACGCGGTCAACGCTACCGGCCAGATATTTATCTCTCATACGAAGTTGCGGGTGTATAGTTTGCGCTTGGCCGTAGGGAACATTCGGACGACCAACACCCATGTCGAGGCGGCTTGGCAACTGTTGAATGAAACGCTGAGGCGATTCGTCGACTCAGGAATGGGTAGTGGTTAGCTGGCTACCAAGCACATCCGCTGTCCGCATTGCGAGTAGGCCGTGCAGCTCAGAATCACGATTCAACCCATGGCCATCAACTTAACGTGCGACAGATAATATCGTAGCACAGTCTTTAGACTGTGCCGCACAGGCTGAAGACTGTGCTACATGTCTCGGCTTACGTTGTAGCCCCAACCCATTAAGGCGAACTTACATATCCCAACTCAAATCACGCCCAATGAGCAGTTCAGTCATCTTCGCATGGTGGGTGTTTTTCATGGCTATTTCTTTAGTTGTCAGTTGATAGCTGTTTGCCAACCGTTGTACGGCCGGGTCATTGCTATAGGTCATCAAAAAATCACCGGCCAGTTGGCTACTAACCTGAAACAAAGCCTCATGGTCAAGCTCAAAATGGGTATACAACCGACTACCGGCCCGTTTGCTTCCGGCAGTGTATGGAGGGTCAATAAAAAAGACGCGATTTGGACGCTCTCTATTTTCCTTTAACACCGTAATGCCATCCCCTTCAATAAATCGAAAACGATCTCGAATGGCAACGATGTTGTGTATCCGTTTACTTAAGGTTTCGGGATACCAACGTGAGGCCAGCCCTTTCCCATTTTCACCGTGCTTAATCTTACCTGCTCCCGGTGCTAAAATACCGCCCCGATTGACCCGATTTTTCAGGATTGTTTGAAATGCTTCATCCTCGGTTGATAAACCAGTTCTTTTCAGTTCTGTACAGACCGTTTCAACGGAAAAATCAAAGGCAACGATTCGGTCTGCCAGTCCCTTCCCATCCCCGTAAAGGAGCGTTTTCCAGACGGCAGCGATCTGTTGGTCTAATTCAACCAAGGTCACCCGTTGAGCTAGGTTTTCAAAGGCTACGGTCAGTCCAACAATCCCCCCACCGGTAAACGGTTCTATAAACTCATCCGGTTTTACTGGCTGACTAGCTAACCATTGTCTAATCCGAGGCACAAACCATGTTTTTCCGCCTGGATAACGAAATGGACTCCGAAACGGGACAGAAGCCACGTTTATAATTTTATTTTGTTTGGGTAAAAATGAGAATTGGTAACTCATGGCCTTATTTATTAATAATATCCGCTAGTGTAGGAGCATCGGGTGGATAGCTATTATCTAATTTCTCATCTAACTTTTTTTGTAATCGCTTCACAAAACTGTTTATTGAGCCAGCTTCGGGCGTTGTAATCCTGTCGAGTGCCGCTCCAAATTGGGTATAAACCGTTTTGTACGAGACTAGTTGGTATAGGTTTTGCGGTTTAACAAACTCAAGATCATAAACCAGCCAAGCAATATCGGCCTGATGTTGAGGCGCTTCTGGTAAATCGGGGAGCGTGTCATAAAAAGTACGATGGAGAGCAACGACCTGTTTCTTCTGCCAAGCCTGCATAATCGCCCCTTTATAGAGCATTTGAGGCACTAACCGTTTTCGTGATGAGGAGAGATAGTCGGCTCTAACATTTGTTGCTGTCCAAATCATGGCCTGATTGGCTTCCCGATCAGACATATACTGACGAAATGGTTGTCGTACATTTCCCGAAATATAGACCGCCTGTACTTCCAGTGAACCAAAATTGGTAATTTGGCCTATTTCATCGTAAGCAACGAGAACAAAGTCGATGTTACCAGCCGATTTCCCCTGAGCATCATTAAGTCTGATTTCCTGCAACGATGTCCAAGTTGTGGACGACGAGAAAAGAAATTTTGCCGCATCTTCGACAATCAGCCACCCTTGCCGAAAACGAACCGGACAAGTTATCGCAATATGCTCTCCCTCATAGATACTACAAACCCCTAAAGGGTCTTTGGCTTTATCTTTTGTGCAGGACGGCACCTTGTTGTTGTAGGGACAAAGCCTATTTTTACGGTATCGTTCAGCCGTAATAGATAAATTATTTGCCGGAAAACCAAATATTTCAGCTAATGGATGGTTTGACATTGTTTTGGTATTACTCCAAATTTAACTCATCTTTCATCAATGTGTCAATCGACACCTCAAAAAAACGTGCTATTTTGAGAATCAACTTTGCCGATGGCGACCTTTGACCCGTCTCAATATGCCCAATATAACTGTGAGCAACGCCCAAGTTGGTCGCTAATTCTCTGGTGGTTAGGCCATGTTGCGTCCGTAGCCTATGCAGTTTTTCTCCGATTCTATTCATATTTTTGACATTTATCAGAGGCCATGCTATTATGCGTCTTGTCTAAGGCAGACGAAGACGACGAAGACCGCCCCTCGGAAGCGCATCACCCAGCCACAGGTTAAGCTATCCGTACATGGCGACGGTCATCGTCTGACCCTATCATAAAACGAAGTTCGCAATTAGACAAACAGCCCCATCGGTTTATGGCCGGTGGGGCTGTTTTGGGTTTGACATTGTCTCCGCAACGAGCGGGTAGTTTGTAAATTCCCCAATAATTTGTCATAATAAAGCGGTCACTCTATCCTAAAACACATCGGAGGATAATTATGAAAACGATGGAAATCCGTTTTACAGTTTCAAAATCTATTTTAGAAACGTTCAATCGAACAATCGAACTAAAGAAACACCACTACCCAACCACCGGAGGTAAATAGTTATGTCCAAAAAAATATCGATTTTAGAATTACAACAGAAAAAAGAATCCGGTCAACCGATTACAATGTTGACTGCCTACGATTACCCTAGCGCGACGCTGGTTGACGAGGCCGGAACCGACATCATTCTGGTGGGGGATTCCGTCGCCATGACCGTGTTGGGGCATGATGATACCACCGCAGTGACGATGGAGGAGATGCTTCACCATTGTCGGGCCGTAAAACGGGGTGCGAACCATGCCATATTGGTTGGTGACATGCCGTTTATGTCATACCAAATATCCAAAGAGGAGGCGATTCGGAATGCCGGACGATTTATCAAAGAGGCGGGCATGGATACGGTCAAGCTGGAGGGTGGCCGAGAGATTTCGGAAACGGTACGAGCCATCATCAACGCCGGAATTCCTGTCATGGGCCATTTGGGACTGACTCCGCAAACAGCCACCAAACTGGGCGGGTACAAGGTGCAGGCCAAAACTGCCGATTCCGCTAAACGGATCATGGAGGATGCCCTAGCCTTACAAGAAGTGGGCTGTTACGCCATCGTCATCGAGGCCGTGCCGGCTTTGGTGGCCGAGACAGTTACCAAAAGTTTACATATTCCGACCATCGGTATTGGGGCCGGAGTTCATTGTGATGGGCAGGTGCTTGTTTTTCATGATATGCTGGGCCTATTTGACCGCTTTACGCCTAAGTTTGTCAAGCGATATACCAACCTTCGACCCCATATTTTGAACGCCCTACGAAGTTTTAACGAAGAGGTGGCGGCACGTCAATTCCCAACCCAAGCTCACAGTTTTAAGATGGATGAGGCAGAGATGGAACTATTTTTATATGGTAGTAAAGATAGCTCAGGCAAAACCGCTTAATATAACGATTTTTGGCATCGGGGCATTAGGAACACTGTTTGGCAGTCACCTGAACAGCGTCGCCCAAGTAACCTTGTTTGGTCACTGGCCCGCTCAATTTGCCGCGCTCCGTCGGGATGGTTTAAGCATGACCCATCCCGACGGTCACCAATCGCACCACCGTTTGACAATCACTAACCAACTTCAGCAGATTCCAACTACGGATTTGGCATTAGTGTTGGTTAAGAGTCATCAGACCGCCCAAGTCGCCCAACAAGCTGTCCGAGTCTTACATCTGGATGGGCTAGTCTTAACTTTGCAAAACGGATTGGGTAACTATGAGCAGTTGGCCGATATTGTGGGATCCGAGCGCACCACCTTGGGTATCACGGCCCAAGGTGCAACCATGACTGCCCCCGGTCAGTTACTTTATGCCGGAACCGGGCCGACCCATCTAACCCGATCCCCTACTCAGGCCGACCGCTTGACGATTATAACCGAGCTATTTAATCGAGCCGGATTGCCGACCATGCTCGTCGATCAGGCTGATAGTTTAGTGTGGGGGAAACTGGCTATCAACGCTGGAATCAACCCCCTAACGTCCTTGTTGGAACTTCCCAACGGGGCGCTGGTCGAGCCGAGCAAGTATCAAACTATGATGATTACCGCCGCCCTCGAAGTGGCCCAAGTTGCCAAGGCACAGGGCATCGAACTCCCATATCCCGACGTGGCGCAACGGGTCATTGATGTTTGCCTAGCCACCGCGACGAACCACTCCTCCATGTTGCAAGATATTAAACGGGGCGCGTCAACCGAAATTGAGGCAATTTGTGGGCAGGTGGTCAAGCATGGGCAACGGTTGGGGGTGCCCACGCCGATGAATGTTCGGTTGTTGACGTTAGTGCAAGCCAAAGAGCGAGGCGAGAACGTAGAACAGGCTTTGACTTGTTCCTAAAACATAACCTAAACGTGGCCTCGCAACTACCAAAAAATGGGAGATGATTAAGTCGGTAGCGATATACAAACTGGTGACGATAACCCGTCCAGTTTTACTGTTCGATATTCACTCCTTTAACCCACATTTTATGATATTCCTCCCAAATATACCAGCAGTTCGGCTTTACATCTAACAGATGGATAAAACTGTTATCTTGATTGAGAATGACTCCAATTGCCACATAAGAGATATTGTCTGAATTTTGCAAATATTCATCTGGCTCGTCACCCTCAACAATCCGCCAGCCGGAATCATCCTCTTGGTCAGGGGCCTCTTTGTAGATATATTTTGCCTTAGCCCCTTCACACAAAATACGGTTGGTGACAAAGCATCGCTTAAAATACCGGTCATGATCACTCGCTTGCCGATCGTCAACATCTAAGGCAATGATATGTTTCGGCTCAAAGTTAATCTTGTCGCCATGTTCTAGCCCTTTCATATAATATGGCTGATTAGCCAGCGTGCCTTCGTAACTGTTATCGCCAATTTTCGTTATCTCGACCCACATGCGTTCGCCGGTGGGGGTATTGCCCCCTAACGTCGGAAAACGGAAAATCAGTTTGACCATGTTGCCTAGCCCTAGCGCGGCAACCGCAGAAGGCGAGGGCTTGTAAAATGTGTAAGGATTTTCGTTTGCAATCTGTTGGGCATCATCTAACCACCAGGTCTCACGAGCCATGTTTCACCTCATAATATCCTTCGATTTCAACCTCACCAAGTACTAATAATTCAGTTAATCTTTTCATAGAATGTGACTTTCCGCAAATTAGTGGTCAAATTGATGTTGGAATTTCAAACTTGGCAAAGCAAGCTTTGCACTCCTTCTTTTAACATCATATTGACCACAGATTATCCATAAGTTATGCTAAAAAATAAAACTACCTGTACATTGTACCTGAGCGATTGATTTTCAGCCAAACGATATGTTGTTGCTGGTTTTGACATCCATCTATGGCTGTGTTAATTTATGCTTAGGGCTTTTGGTAGTGGTGCGATCCTCTTGTGTCCGGCTTCACCACCAAACATAAAACAAAGTATTGAAAATGGTTAAAAATTACAGCCACAAAGAGTAATCTTCAGGTGACGGTAGCGTTATTAC
>JAUCGB010000087.1 GCA_030377895.1 Anaerolineales bacterium HSG24 | reverse complement strand
AAATTGAAAATGAGGGGTTCAATGTCCAAAAAAATGGCGGTTTTGAGCTAGAGCATGCCTATAGTGAGGACGAAACCGCAGGTAAGATATTTTACCTTTTATTACAAATTGCTCATATTATTATTCAGTTGATGGCTAAGGGTAGCTTGTTTGTCAAAGCCTTTCCAAATGGGGTAGGTTCTTTGAAAAATATGTCCTTTCGTCTCCTAGAAGCTTGGCGAAACTTGCGCCTCAGCACCAAGGGTTTGTGTAGTTTGTTTGGAGGCAAGTTTCAAATCCGTTTTGATTCTTCTTAGCTTGAGCCTCAACTGATTAGGGCGGATGGCCCTGATAAAGAAAGCTTGTTTTGTTAAATACAAGCAGTAAAAACAGCAAAATTTGTCCTTTCCACATTGATGACATGCGGAAGTTGTCTGGGTAATTTATATAAAATACGTGTGAAAGAAATGCGTTCTTCATCGCTGCTAGGCACAGCCAACCAGTACCCCTTTAACGACATCGACAATCTGGCGCGGGTCAGTCAGTTTATCGGTACGTTGGATAACCGTCGCCTGCGTAAAGAGGTGGTGCGTTCTCTGACCGAGGGGTACAAAAAACGCATGGGTCTCAAACCAGAGAAAAAAGACCGCAAACGGGGGTTGTCCAAAACCATATCAGCCACCGACTGGTCAACCATCGTCAAAGAGCAGTTAGAGAGCGAACTACATCATCAACTGGCCGATTTAGAACTGCCGCTGTATGTGACCACTAATTGCGACAACTTTATGACCTTGGCCCTCGAAGCCAAGGAAGATGTGGAGAACGTCCGTCGCGAAACCATCAACTGGCGAGAATCCCTCAGCCAAACCGCCGAGCGACCCCATCACGACCTCGACCCGCCCCCCTCCGAGGAGGAGCCGGTGGT
This sequence comes from Anaerolineales bacterium HSG24, assembly GCA_030377895.1. Taxonomy (GTDB): domain Bacteria; phylum Chloroflexota; class Anaerolineae; order 4572-78; family J111; genus JAUCGB01. The sequence continues at coordinate 16,144 of JAUCGB010000087.1, read as the reverse complement.
GTTACATCTGTTCGGTACCGACAATGATCTGCTGTCGATGGTGCTGACCGAGGATGACTATCTCGACTATGTGGCTCGCATCTCTCGTGACCATGAGTACCTGCTCCCGACCAGTGTGCATGAGGCGCTGGCCTCGACCACCTTGCTGTTTCTGGGTTATCAACTGCACGACTTGGAACTACGGGTGATTATGCGCGGCCTGCTCAACAACCTTGACCTAGAGCGGTGGGACATGCTCCATGTCGCTGTCCAAATCGACGCGGCCACCTTCGATGAGGCTAAAATGCAGGAAGTGACTCGTTTCTTTCAAAAATATTTCTCCAAACTAAAGATTGATGTCTACTGGGGCAGTACCCACCAGTTCATCGAAGACCTCCATGCTCGCTGGCAGGAATACATGGATGATTAGGCATTTAAGTATCCGTTGCAGTGATTAAACCCCAAAAAAGTTAGGGTATGTATAAACCAAACCCCGTCAACACAAAAAAGAGGCTGACCATGCATGGTCAGCCTCTGGATTTTCCCATCACTACTTGTGCCGGACTATGTAGAATAGCCCGTTATTTTTCTAAAAATGCCTGCATTTTCGCCTCTAATGCTTTAAGTTCAAATGGCTTGGACAAAAAATCCATCCAGGGTTTTAGATTAGTAAATAGTTCTTGGTCAGCATATCCAGAAATGAACAACGTTTTCATCTCTGGATATTTTTGTTTAAGTTGATTAGCCAACTGATAGCCGCTCATACCTTCTGGCAGTATCATATCCGTAATTAACAGTTGAATTGGCTCTGGATTTGCTTCAACCAAATCCAGAGCATCCGATCCATGCGAGGCTATGAGGGTCTCATAGCCTTGTTTAGTTAAACTTTTTTGGAGAATATGCAGTATACTCGATTCATCATCAACCACTAAAACCCGTTCGCCGTTCGATTTATGAATGGATGTAACAGGGGGTACGGTACTTGATGGCAAATCAGGTGAATCATTCTGTACTATAGGAAAATAAACGGTAAAAGTTGTTCCTTGACCCACCTCACTATCCACCGTCACATAGCCATCATTTTGCTCCACCACACTGTGAACCGTAGCCAAACCCAACCCCGTGCCATGTCCGAGTTGTTTGGTAGTAAAGAATGGATCAAAAATATGGGATAAGGTGGCCCGGTCAATGCCTGTGCCGGTATCACTGACCGCTAGGAAGACATAATTTTCTTGCTTGGCAGAGGGAGGAATCACCTCTGCTTGCCCAGTTTGAATCGTCAATTCACCCCCTTGAGGCATAGCATCACGGGCATTGACAATCAGGTTGATAATAATCTGCTCCAACTGCCCCGACGCAATCTTCACCACAGGTAACTCAGAGGCACGCTGACAATTCAACGAAATCGTTTTTCCGACGAGGCGATTAATTAACCGATCCATGTTTGATAAGGCATCATTAATGTTGATGATGGTTGAGCGGATGAGTTTTTTTCGACCAAAGGTTAACATCTGTTTGGTTAAGAGTGTACCCCGTTCTACATTTTGTTTGATGTCTACCAACTCTTGATGCTCTGGCCCTAGATAACTGAGCAACAACTCACAATCTCCCATAATTGCCATGAGGATATTGTTAAAATCATGAGCAATGCCACTTGTCAAGCGACCAATCGCCTCCATTTTTTGAGCATGGTTCAACTGAACTTCTAACGTTTTGCGCTTCGTAATATCATGGATAACGACCACCGCGAAGCTGGTCAATTGATAATTATCGGAAGATTGAATCGGTTCAATGAGGATGTTGAAATATCGTCCTAGAATTATATCTTCAACCTCGGTGTCTATCGATTCTCCAACGACCAGTTTCGGCCAAGCATTCGCCAATAATGGGGTCAGATAACATTCTGATGCAGGGATAGCCGGGTGTAGTAGCTCTGACAAAGTTTTGCCTTGAACCTGAGTGACCAGCCCTAACTCCCACTGCTCAACGGTGCGGTTGATGCGGATGATACGTTGTTGCTCATCCAATAGACAGACCAATTGGGGTAGTGCATCAGCTGTGGTTTCCCACTCTTGCTTGGCCTGTTCTATCTGAAATAGATTTTCTTGATTATCTAAATTTTGGGCAAAATTGTTCATAATTAGGGTAAGTATTTAATGAAGTTATCTCTTTGCTTAATTAACTTAAATTAATATCTATTAAAATACTACCACATTTTTTGATTAGGTCAATAGGGTTTTGGTCATAAGCCATAAGAATCCTTAGTACCCGACAAAAAATTTAGTATGAACTAATTAGCACGGAATTTCACAAAGTTTTATAGAAAAAGCGAATTATTTTTTCCTCCGTGTATCTCTGTGCATCTCTGTGTTCCTCTGTGTTCCTGTTTTAGCCTTCCCTAAACCATTTTGTCGAGTAACAAGTAAGAATCAAAAAGACACAGTTTTTTGGGCTGTGCCTTTTTGATTACTTTCCTCGCTATGGTTAAACGTTAGGAATGAGTATTAATTAACTTGTGTAAACTGTAGATGTTCAGATAAACATTTTCAGCCGTTACCTTCCCGCAAGTTTAGAACTTGCGGGAAGGTTGGTCTTGAATTGAAAACCATTATCTGAAAGACTGTGGTTTCATGTTAGACCTGACAGGTTTGTCGGCTATCAACTTAAGCCGAGTCATGTATCACGGCCTTTAGGCTGTGTACGGAACAGGCTAAAGCCTATCTTACTTACAGACTGTCGCACCTTAAGTTGGTAGCTGGTTTGTCAAACCTGTCAGGTCTGGATGACTTTAATTTCAATTTCTTAACCGTATGAGGTAATAATATTTCTGATAGAGTCGACATCTTCTTGACCAATTGAAATCCATTGCTCAATCTCTAAGTTTTCTAGTATCGTTTTGTCTTGTGGGTCATCAGCCATGCCGGCCAGTTTTTCTTTCAAAATGGCTTGTTTCTCTATCAAACGCGGGCCAATGGCGAGACAATGAAAAGCCAACTGCTCGTTTGAGGTGTAGAGGAGATTGACCATCTCTTTGCTCATGGGAGAAAGCCCATCAAAGGTATCTTTATAGACAAATCCATACTCTATCTTGCCCTGAATAATATTATTGACCACTGCCAGCCATGAATCATTATCAACCATCTCGGCTGGCTTGATTCCGTGTTTATCGAGAACACTCAGGCCAATTTTGGTAGGAAGCATGTCCATCACACCAGCTACTTTTTGACCTTGTAGTGCCTCAATACCTGTTGCTTCAACATCTTCCCCCATTATTAAGACCACTTCATCAAACATCCCTGCTGGCCTAAATATGGGGATAAAGCCAAACTCACTGTTCAGTTTTACACAATCTTGCGGGTTGGCATAAACTATATCTGCCTTATCCAGATTAGCATGAAACTCAGCAAAATCCAGATAGTTCTCAAATGAAACATGGGCATCCAGAATGGTGGATAGGTATTGAGTAAGAAAAAACCATCGTTCTGGATTTTTGGCCGTGTCGTGAGGACAGACCAGTAAGGTATAATCGCTCATAAGTATATCCTAAAATTTAGGAATTAGAGGTGTCTCGTTCAGTAATATCGCCCTATAAACCCGATTTCTCAAAGAAAATCGGGTTTCTGACGCTCTTTCTGGCGAGTTTACGTTTCGTTCACCTCTAACTCCCAAATTCTGTAATCCTTATAATAAGGTTCGTAATTCTGTGGTAATTTCACGGACTTCGGCAAAGGCCATGCCCAAATTGATAGGCTGTGGTGTGAGGCCCACAAATAGGGTATCATCATTTAGTCCGGTGGCGATGATATTTCCCGTCTGGCCTTGAATAAAGGTCTGGGAGAAATTTCCTCGCCTCAATTGGGTGGCACTGCGCTTGCTCAGACCATAGATAGCCGCAGTGACAGCTCCAACAATATTTTCATCAAGCCCCTCATGGGGAACATCGGCGGCATAGATGAGACCATCTGTTCCTACAATAGCCGCTCCCTCAATCTCGGAGGCTTGAGAAAGAAACTGGGTTAAAGCTCGGACTAAATGAGCATAGCGACCCGTTGAGGCAGAGACAGGTTCATCAGGTTCATCCGGCTCAGGGTCTAGCTCTAACAGGTCGTCAAAGGGATCATCAGCTTCATCAAACCGTTTGGCCGCTTCTAATAATAAGCCCGACCAACCACGAGTGATTGTGTTAATCGGTGGCTCAATGCCCATCTCTAGCACAAATTCGCCTTGATTCCAGTTGATAATCTGATAGACAACCTCTTCTCCTATCATGTCCCCCAATTTGGCATGGACGACATCCCCATCTTTGAAGAAAAGAGTGGCCTGATTGCCGTTGTGGTGTATATTGAGTTCTGCGGTTTTCCTATCCTGACAATTATGTTGGATAAGGGTCGCCACATCCATATCTTGCAGGCTACCTTGCATTGCCATATATTATAGTTCCTCGTTGTCAACAGTTCATGAACAAAAAGTGACAGACTTCAATACCCAAAGGTTTTAAAAACCTTATCAATTTTAAAAAGGCTAATGTTAGTGATTTCGTAGCACAGCCTTCAGGCTGTGTGGCACAGGCTAAAGCACTGTGCTACGATAAGCGAAGCTATTTGCCCTTTTGGTTCACAAAATTGATTAGGGTCAGGCTTTTCCTTACTTAAAGGATTGTTTGTAATTTTGTTACGATATTACGGGTTTCAGCAAATGCCATACCTAAATTAACGTTCTTGGGGGTCAAGCCGACAAACAGCGTCATGTCGTTGATACCAGAAACAATGATATTACCAGAATCTCCTTGAATCAGCGTTTGGCTGAAATCTCCTCGTTCGAGTTGGGTTGTACTTCGTTTACTCAAACCAAAGATAGCGGCTGAACTCGCTCCGACCATGTTCTCATCTAGCGTTTTGTGCGGTACATTGGCGGAATAAACCAATCCGTCCGTACCGATAATCGCCGCACCTTCAATATCGGATGACTCGACCAATAATTCGGCCAAGGTATCTGCTAAAACTTCGCTTTTTTTCTTTGCCATAATAAGTTTCTCCTAAAAAATTTAGTTAATAGTAATAAAATCTACCAGACTGATAGGTTTTAGAAACCTGTCTCGCCCTAAAGGTTTCAAAAACCTTTAGGGTCTAAGTTTTCGTTTGAGCCAAGTCAGACCTTCAAGGAGAAAAACATACCTTGAAGGACGCTACTCAACCTCTCCTGCGAGGTATGTAGTTTTCCTCACAGGTGTTGTTTGGCCGAAACTTTACAACTTCCAAGATTTACAGATTGCACTAACCGCTTGGTTGGTTAAACGGCGATAGCTTTGATGTTTGGTAGGCACGAGTACGGCCAAAATCATATCATGCCCGTTAGCACTAAAAGGACGACAAACCAACCTACGCCCCTCGGTGTCATACATGGAGATTTCATCTGTTTGCGCCATGCCTAGCTGGTTGCTGGCTTGCGAGGCAGTTTTTTGTACTAAGGCCACCACCGCCGACTTTGTATAAGGGTCTTGCCCCGGCTGTGCCGCCGACGCAATGGGAAACCCGTGTTTGTCGGTTAGCACTGAAATGGAGAATTTCCCCCGTTCATTCATTGTTGCTAATAGTTGTGATAATTCGGTTGAACCTGAATTTGAATTGTTCATAGTTTTTTCCATCATGTACTCGCACTAGCTACGCCCCGTCGCTACCGCATCTCCTTCTGAACCCGCTTGACTACTCGCCCAATGGTTGCCTTGAGAGTGTCGAATACCCCTTTGCCATCCATAGCAACGGCATTAAAAGTCGGTTTTCCATTGAGGCGCAAACTCTTCTGCAACAGTTGGGTCGGTAGGGCATTGGGTAAATCACGCTTGTTAAACTGAACAATAACTGGAATATCATCAATGCTCAGGTCAAATGATTTCAGATGGCTGTTGAGATTTCTCCATGAAACCACATTTGCTCGCAACTGGTCTCTGGCAGAATCAGCCACAAAGACCACTCCATCAGCCCCACGTAATACCAACTTTCGACTAGCCTCATAGTAGGTCTGTCCCGGAACGGTGTAGAGATGAATTTTGGGGGTTAGACCACTAATTTTACCTAATTCAATCTGTAAAAAATCGAAATAGAGGGTACGGTCTTCCTGTGTTTTCAGGGAAACCAACTCACCGCGCCGTTTTGGGTTGACCTTAGCATATATCTGTTCCAAATTGGTGGTTTTACCGCTTAACGCGGGGCCATAATAAACGATTTTTAGATTCAATTCTCGTAACTGCCAATTGATGAACATAGCTCACTCCATCCACAAATCATCAAGGGCATCATCAAACAAGACATCTATATTTTCCTCATGAAATGAGACCTCTTGTTGAATTTCAGCCATCATAGTAACATCATCATCCTCAGGTTTTTGATCTAGAATATTAGGAAGTGATTGAGCGACTTTCTTAATCACCATTCTAGCCCAACCTAATGGAACATCCTTCGTCACCTGCACCAACATGGCGAGATAACTACCTGCCTCACTGATGAAGATATGGGCCTCTTGGCCTTCTCGTAATACAAGTTGATAATCTTCATACTCACCCGTTAGCCGAGCAATCTCTTGGCTGGCGGCCAAATCACCCGCCACCAGAGAGGCTAAGGCCACTAAGTTTAATTTTTCCTGCTCCCCCCTTGCCGAAATAATCTGCCCTGTAACATCGGTCAAGAGGACAAATCGAGCTGGTACATTTTGGAGCAACTGAGCAAGTGTCTGGTCAATTTCTTTCTGTTGGGAGGGATAGATTGTCAAACCACTTCGTAACTGATAATGGTGATTCTGTGTCATACTAAATCTCCTGACTTACATAAACAACTTATCTAACTCTTGGTCAAACTCATCTTCAAATGACTCAGTAAAAAGATTATCCGGCGTTTCGGTGTAGGTTTCGCTTAAGGTTTCGCTGAGTTTTTCCGCCACTTTTTGGGCATAATACCAGACAGAACCAAGCTTACTGCTATATTGTCCCCGATTGATAATCACAATCATCAATAATTCTGTGCCAATATTAGCCGCATAGAGATACTCATCTTTACCTTCACGATAAATCAGATTAGTAGACTCTGTATCCCCATTTAATACCCGTCCCGCCTCCACCACGGAGGCGATACCTCCGCCTAACAATGACGCTAAATTCGCCAGCCGAATCTTTCCGGCATCACCTACACGAGCAATGGTATTCCCGTTGGCATCGGTCAGAAAAACACAACGCGCATTCACATCCACTTGCAGTTGTTTTAGGATGTCATGAACTGTATTAAATTGGGCATCGGATAGGGCAAAAATATTTGGGTGTTTAGTCGTCGATTCGGTCAAAGCCTGCTTAACTACCGCCCGAAATTTGCTGATTTCTAACGGCTTAGTAAGATAACGATAGGCTTGGAACTGCTTAACTGCCGTTTCGAGGCCATCATAGCCATAAGCCGTTATCATGATTGTTTTGGCTTGTGGTTGCTGATAACGCACGGTTTCAATCAGTTCTAGCCCATCAATACCCTCCATGTTGAAATCAGTGACCACCAAATCGAAAGCCTGCTGATGCAGGGCATCAATAGCCGCGAACCCATCTTTGGCAGTGGTCACAGTGTAATCACTGCCTAATCTTTTGATGGCCCCTTTTAAGACCATCCGTACTGAGGATTCGTCATCTACAATGAGGATATGTTTGCTTCGCATGGTGTTAAAATTGTAGACCTAACAGATTTTTAACTAACGCGGCTATCAACGTAAGCCGAGACATGTAGCACATGCTTCAGCCTGTGCCGCACAGTCTAAAGACTGTGTTACGATATTATCTGTCGCACGTTAAGTTGGTAGCCACTAACACGTCGCTGGTTAGGTCTTCCACTAATTTATAACACTATGTTATCAGATTTTCTTGGTTATGATGGTTGGGAAAGGTTGGGGAAGGTTGGGGATATTTTTATAAGGCAAATTTTGGTTTACCAGATAGAATAAAGCCTATTCTACTATATCACCCGCCCAAAGGTAGCCTTTGTAGCGGATATTCTTGATATAACGGGGGTGAGCCGCGTCCGGCTCGATTTTGCGGCGGAGTTGGTGGATGTGCCATTTAACGATTTCGCGGGCTTTCACCTCATCGCTATCGTAGCCCAAAGCACAGTTAACCAACTGGCGCGGAGTGACGGGGTTGGGGGCAGTGTTGACCAAACATAAGAGTATGTCAAACTCGGTGGTCGTTAACTTCAGTGATTGTTGAGCAAAGTTGGCCTGCCGTTGACGACAATCAATCACCAACTTGCCAGAGGTAAGTTGCCGAGTGGCTTGGTGGGGTATCGTACAGGTGTCCAGCTGATTCAGCGTATCTCGCAGAGTATCAATTTGGCCCATCAGTTGGTGTTGCTGTCGCTGATAAGCCAACTTTGCCAGTCCCTCGGCCACCCGCTGACGTAGGGCCTGCGGCTCAACGGGTTTGAGCAGATAATCAAACGCCTCACCGCGCAACGCGGTAATCGCGCTATCTACCGAACTGTAAGCGGTCAGGATGATAATCATCATGTCGCTGTTTTGTACGCGGCTATCTTTGAGAACCTGTAGTCCATCAATCGGCTCCATGTGCAAATCTAGCACCATCAAATCATAATCGGTTTTGGCAATCTTCTGCAAGGCTTCGGCCCCATTGGCCGCTGTATCGAGCCGATACCCCTCATGGCTCAGGGTACGCTCCAAAACAAGGCGAATATTAGCCTCATCATCCACAATTAAAATATGGGGTTTGTTCATACTATACAAAACCTAATTTATAGCTATCCAGATAAACTCTGCGGCTATCAACGTAAGCCGAGACATGTAGCACATGCTTCAGCCTGTGCCGCACACAGTCTAAAGACTGTGCTACGATATTATCTGTCTCACGTTAAGTTGATAGCCAAATTCTGCTCCATTTGGTCATCCGATGACCAGCGGCCAAAACTTTTCTGGAGGACTATAGCATTTTTGAAGACTCTTGCTAACTTTTCTGTCGGGTACTGAGTACAGTGTCTCCTTACCCGACAAATAGATCGGAATGACATGGGAAACGCATCAGTCAATGGGGCATTTTACTTCAAACAGATATATCTCATTGTCGCTGTTCTTGGCAAAGGTTTTGACGAGATGTAAGGCCGGATGGCTCGTTTCAGGCTGATAGAGGTTGGCTAACGGTGCGGGGTGATTCTTGTCGAGTACCAGATAATCGACCTGATACCGTTCGATTATCTGCATGGTGGTGGTCACATCCTCGTTGGGGATGATGATGCTCAGGCCACCGCCATGATATTGATAGGCCGGTGGGTTGTTGATCATGATGATGGTCGTTTCATGATTGGCCTGTGTCTCAATCCATGCCGCAATCTCTGGATAATGGGCATCTGCACTGTTCCAGCCTCCACCGGACAAAACTCGCTGATAATAGACAAAACCACTCAAGGCTATGGCGAATAAGACCATCGCTCCGCCAAACAGATATTTGGCTGACTGAGCATGCCACCCTCGCCGCCGAGCCGAAATCCAGTCGATGCTGTCGTTGAGGCCGACCAGAGCCAGCCCGTAGATAAAGGGTAGTATCGCCCCCGCCGAGTGGAATAGTCCGCCCCGCGCGCCCGGAAAGGTGAACAGAAAGGTCATGACCAGAAAAAGGAGCAGGGCGTACAGACCACTCAACTGCACCAAGGCATGCTGTCGCAACCGCCACCCACCGACCATAACTAAGGGCAACAGAAAAATCATCATCCACTCAGCCAGCACCCGTTGCAGGTTGATGGTCAGGGCGAACCAGCGTCCGGCCAGAATCGTCCGCCAGCCTTGAGCCAGAAAGGTTTGGGCCGATAACTCTCGCCCGTAGCTGAACAGGTCGTTATACTCAGTCAGCCAGATTGTTTGCGTCCCCGCCGGAAGGAGCGCGCCTGTCACCTGCCAATTACGGCTGAGCCACGGAGTGAGAATCAGCAGGTAGCCAGTTAAGAGCAGGAGTAAATAAAAAAGTGAGCGACCAGAAATCTGAGATGAGCCGTTTTGCCTCGCTCGCATCAACCAATAAAGATGGAACGCCCCAATCACCATGAACAACAACGCCCCATCCGCCCGTGAGAGATGAGCCAGTCCCACGGCGACACCGGATCCAAACATGTAGCGTCCGGGCTGGTCAGGCGAGTCAATCGCCAAATAAGCCAAGACTAAGGCCAGCGAACCAGACATGGCGAAGGGCGTAAAATTATCAATAGCAGGCCAAAAGGGAAGATAAAATCCGCTAAAGATGGCTAACAATCCGGCCAGCCATGCAAACCAAACCGTATGGGATTGACGTGAATCTCGACCATGAAACAACATCAATGTTACAAAAAACGTAAGGGGAGCCAGCATGGCCGACAGCAGGACAAACGGTAGTTGGGCCGCCCGATAAGAGATACCAACCAAGGCCATGCTTCCTCCGGCTAGCATAGAGGTTAGGGGCATCCAGTACAGGTGGCTTGGCTGAGGTGGTGGGTCGGGGTTGTTCAGATAGTGCCACAGAAAATCTTCCACAAAACCCCGCCCCTGAGCCAAATTGACCGCGTTGACGTAGTAGTAGGTCGCATCCATGTAGTTCGGTTGCTGTTGCGGATAGGCGGTCAGGAGGCGCGCGAAAAGGGCCACGATGAATAGAAGGGTAAGCTGACGAGCATGTTGACGGAACACGGTTGGTTAGGCTATCAACTTAAGTTTCGTATTATGGGAACTTAAGTTGATGGCTACCTCTGTTAGGATAGGCTGATCTCAGTACCCGACAGAAAAGTTAGCCAAAACTAATTAGCACAGAGTTCACAGAGGAACACAGAGTTTCACAGAGAAAAAGCGAATTATTTTTTCCTCTGTGCCCCTCTGTGCGTCTCTGTGAAACTCTGTGTTCCTGTTTTAGCCTTCCTTAAACCACTTTGTTGGGTAGCAAGTAGGCTGATAATAAAACCTATGCCCCAATTAGGCAAGCTGGTTTGTAAAAGTTCAGTAAAGCCGCCCTAGAAACCCGATTTCTTGAGAAATCGGGTTTCTGACGCTCTTTCTGGCGAGTTTACGGAATAATTACGCTTATTATAGCCATCTGCATCTAAGGCAGTTTTACTCGCTCATCTTTGGCGGTTAGACCTGTTTCTTCTTCTAACGCCTCGACCCACTCCTCATAGTTTTTTACCAAAAAAACCGAGTCGATCCTTCTTGCTGTCTTTGACGAAGCGGATTACAATGAAGGGAACTTTGTCGGAGCGTTTGCCCAAAAAGTAGTGACGGGTGATGATTTTCTTTATCTGCCGAAAATTGATAATCCACTGCCCGGATGGGGTTGAACGGGTGACGCGCAAATCTTTGTTAGTTAAAGCCACAAAACCAACGCCCCGAATAACCATCTTTTCCCCCATCGATTCTAGTCCGCCAAACTGTCCGCCTATTGGCTCAAGAATATACTCAATATCCTCGGTGTTCCATTTGTCAACCGTTTCGGCTCGATGTTTGTTCCAAACACGATTAATACGTCCGACAAAGACGCGGATAACGAGAAACACGACCATCATAACGCCAAAGATCAGGCCACTAAACCAAATAAAATTGTTTATGTCCATAAGAGTCAATCCAGTAAGGAATCGGAAGTAATTAAGTTGCGTTTCGATATCGCCTTCGACAAGCTCAGGCTATGATTCAGCGATTCGGCAACATAACGGCATTGTGTTCCTTTGTGCTACGATCTTAGCCTTTCCTAGCAAAAACTAATTAGCACAGAGTTTCACAGAGGAACACGGAGATTCACAGAGAAAAAGCGATTTATTTTTTCCTCTGTGCCCCTCTGTGCATCTCTGTGAAACTCTGTGTTCCTGTTTTAGCTTTCCCTAAACTACTTTGTCGGGTAGCAAGATCGCAAATCCTAAAATCCTCCGCCTTCCATTTGCCACTTAATCACCGATTCGATGGGATAGAGCAACATCAGACTGTTGAGCAGTAAACTGTCTCTAATCCAGAACAGCAGAATCAGTTCGGTGACAGCAAATAGGATAATCGAGCGCCGTAACCCCAAATGAAAGGCGATGATGAAGCCCACCCCGCAGATAAAAATATCGCCCATTGAGTTGACGATGCTATCCCCTTCGTACCCCAACGCGGCGGTGCTTTCTCGGTATCGTTCAATCACCGCTTCGGTGTTTTCGAACACCTCCCAAGTTGCTTCTAAAAAGGTCGCAACACAAAGCCTCCACATGGGCGATAACCACGGACTGAGCCATACCAACAAGCCACAAAATAGAACTCCATGCAACATGTGGGTAAAACTGTACGGGTCAAACAGATGTTGCGAGTTGTCAGAACTCCAAATATCTCCCGCCCAGAAATAGATTCGGTTACACGAACACCACCACAAACGGCCCTGACTCCGTAATAAAAAGACCGCCAGCAGTATAGTACTGAAAATGGTCAACCACGGGACGATGGCCTGTCGGGTGGGGATAAAGGGGCTTTTTAGGTTAAGTTTATGATTTTTCATGTGAGTATTCTTATATTGTTTTCTTTATCTTGGTGCGAGGAACAAGCTCAACGGTTGGTTATTAAACATTTAGTCAATCGTTCCAAATCGGCTATCAACGTAAGCCGAGACATGTAGCACATGCTTCAGCCTGTGCGGCACAGTCTAAAGACTGTGTTACGATATTATCTGTCGCACGTTAGGTTGGTAGCCACCTACGGCTATCAACGTAAGCCGAGACATGTAGCACATGCTTCAGCCTGTGCGGCACAGTCTAAAGACTGTGTTACGATATTATCTGTCGCACGTTAAGTTGGTAGCCTCCAAATCTACTGCTTCTAGGTTGAGGAAACAATAATCCTCTACTGCTCCTACTTAGCTCTTTTCGCTTTGTTTTAGAACATCTGTTCAATGTAACATTGTCAAGTTAATTCACAATTCACAATTCATAACTCATAATTTTTGATAAGTCGTAATACGAGGTAATTTGATAATAAACACCGTATTTTGTTGGCGGTGTTCTAGGGTCACATCCCCACCATGCGCGGCGACAATATCGTGACTAAAGGATAGGCTAAGACCCAACTCTGTGGCCTGCCCTAGTGCTGTGGCATGCAATGAAACATTCTTTTGCAACCAGCCTAAATCGCTGGTAATCACCGCATCGGTGATAAACTCAATCATCAGCTCATGGTTAACAACACGGGAGCGTAAAATCAACAGACTACCGCCAGCTTTCTTAATCAGATCACCCAAATTCAGCAACGTATTCACAAAAACCAGATGCAACTGATTGACAACGACGGTGATGGTCGGCAGTGGGGAGGACAGTTCTAGTTTGAGTTGCACATGTTGGCGGCGTAACTCTTTATGAGCGAAAAAAGTTGCCTCTTTGAGCAAGGTATTCATCTCGATTGGTTCTGGATTATTGTTAGGGCGATACAGACGACGCATACGGTCAATCAACTGCACAACCCGCGCCGATTCATCTAAACATAGGTTGATATAAGTTTCAACATCTTCTAAATTATGCAAATCCTCCAAAGCCAGTGTCAACGCGCCCCGAATCGCCTGCATCGGGTTGTTAACTTCATGGGACAAACTACCTGTAAGCCGCCCGATTGTGGCCAGTCGTTCTGCCCCAATTGCTTGTTGATGGAACAGTTCCCGCTCCTCCATCAGGTTGATGGTCTTGCCATGCAGTTGAGCATTGGTGATGGCCGACGCGCCCAAACCAGCCACCCCCTCCACCAGCACCCGTTCTTGGTTGGAGAATTGATGGGGCGATTTTTTGTGCAAGCCCAAGGCCCCAATCGTCCCCATACGATGCTGTAATGGCACCACCAACAACACATAGTTACTCTGCCCCTCAATTCGATCAACCCGCTTATCAAACCGTTCATCTTGACTCGGCGTTTCGGTGTAGAGCGTTTTGCCATTCTCAACCACCCAGCCGACAAAACCTTGCCCCTTCGCTCGGCGTTTCGATTCGTATGGCGCGAAAGAAGAACTCAACGAAGAGGCTAAATCCAACCATTCCCCATCTTTTGAGGGAAGCCAAATGCCACCCCCCGCCCCGTTCACCATGTCGATGGTTTGTTCAAGCAGTTGCCCCAACACGCGATTCCGGTCTAATGTTTCGTTGATAATCTGGCTGAGAAGAAGAATAAACGCGGTTTGGGTGGCATACGTATGGGTCTCTTGCTGGAGGATGTAGGCTTCCAATAAATTGCTGGCATCTTGTCCTAACATGACCAGCCATCGTTTATTACTCCGAGACAAGCGCGGCTTTTCCAGATAGACCAAACTAAGCAGGCCGAACAACTGGTTGCGCCCATACAATGGTACAGACAGATGATAGATCTCTTTGTTTTTGGAAACTTGTTGGGGACAAAGCAACATGGGCTGTGCTGGATGAGATTCCCATTGAGTCACACAATCCTGCACCAGCATTTCGAGTTTTTTCGTTAAAGGGGAATTATTTGGACTATGTTTAGCAACCAAACGAATCGGTGGCCCAATCAACGATAACCAAATCGAGTAGGATCCAAATACCATCGCTAAATGTTTCAAACTCATGCTCAGGGACTCCGAAGTTTTCCCCAAACTGAGCTGATTTATAACATCGGTCAGGGTGTGGATTCCGCAAAAGGTAGTATGTAGATAGGGATGTAAGCGGGCTTGAATCTCGGCGGGCAGGAGCGGATAGAGCAGATAATCATCAACCCCCGCCTCTAACACCGCTTGGCGATGCTTGGGGTGGGCAATAATTACCATCAGGGGCAGATGGACAATAGTTTTATCCGAACAAATTTGTTCGCACAAAGTACGAGGAGCAACGTTTTGGGTTGCATCTAACACCAACAGAGACCAAGAGTCTGAACTATCAAGTAGCATAGCTCTGGCTTCTTTGTATGTAGCCATACAAACTATCTGATTAGACTCAGACAGCGCGGCCATAAATGTTTTTACCAATTGTTTGTTAGAGCTAATTAGTATAATCACGGCAATGCCTCAGTGTATATACAGTCTTTCAGATAATGGTTTTCAATTCAAGACCAACCTTCCCGCAAGTTTAGAACTTGCGGGAAGGTGACGGCTGAAAATGTTTATCTGAACATCTATAATACATCTAAGTACCGGACAAAACAGTTAGGACACGGATAAACGCGGATAAACACGGATTTTTTAGGCTTATCTGTGTGTATCTGTGTTAATCCGTGTCCCTTTTTTCTTCTGTAACAAGTTCAATCTTTTTTTGTCCTGTACTCAGATAATACATCCTGAATAGTTCGCAGAACTCATCCGATGACTACTTTTGTTACCTAATGACTTGCTACCCGACAAACTGGTTTCGAGAAAGTTAAAACAGTAACACAGAGGACACAGAGGGACACAGAGGGACACAGAGTAATACAAAGGAAAAATAATTCGCTTTTTCTCTGTGAAACTCTGTGTTAATTAGTTCAGACTAAATTTTCTGTCGGGTACTACGGACTCTTGATAATTTTTAATGATTTCGGTTGAGTCGGCTTAAGACTTTACCAGATGGGGGCGACTCTAGCAAATTGGGCGGGGTGTTGTGGGGATACAAAAGAGGCGGGAATCAAAAGCGGCCACGTTGCCCAGACGTGACCGCTTTATCAAAAGGAGAGAAGTTGTTTTTTTATGGTATGGCTATTATAGCGTCTTAATCATCGTTTTGCTTGACGAAAACTCGGCGGTAGACAATTGCCCGCGATACGTCTGCTATACGTCAAGGCGACGGTCTTAATTTTAGGTAGCGAACTTAGAAACAGGATTTTAATAATTTGCGTGTTCCTCTGTGTCAAAGTAGTATGACCGCTAATCTAGCGGATGCGAATAGCACCGACGGCAATGGTTTCGGTCAACACCTACGATACCGGTGAGACTGGCATGTGGGAGAAAAACACACCTCGTAGGAGATTGGGAAATTATCAATCATCATTCGCGAGTGTTGGATTAGCAGTCATTCTTCATTCCCCATTCCCCATTCTTCATTCCCCATTCCCCATTCTCCATTCCCCATCCGCCCTTGGTGCTTGAGACCAAACGGATAGAAGGGGGCATGAGTGGCGCGCCGGTTTACATTCCGGCGGTGGATCGGGTGATTGGTTTTGTGTCAGATAAATGGGAGACCGAGCCTGACAC
>JAUCGB010000086.1 GCA_030377895.1 Anaerolineales bacterium HSG24 | reverse complement strand
CTTCGACTACCTAAGGTTATTTTGATACTCATTTTTTACCCTCCTTGGGTATTGGTAATTCTGATATAGTTTGAGTAGCTTAACCCTTTTTCTGTTTTTACACACATTAATGCGCCATTTGCTCGATGGATTCCTGCTCTGTTTGTACGTAAAATGGATTCCCGCTCTGTTTGTACGAAAGTATGGTGTCAAGTCCACGACCCGTTTGACAAAACCAACCGCCCGACCTATTTTACGCCAAACAAAAACGCCAACTCAAACCTGCCCGCGCAAGCGCAAGCCATGTTTTGTTGGCGTGAAAATCCAAAATATAATTTTCTACCACTTTTATCTGAAACGAATTATTTTGAGTGAATTGCCTCGCCTGAGCGGTTAGTAATCTAGCTCCCCGTCCGAGAAGCCCTGGCCCATGTGGCGGGGGCTTTTTCGTTGGTGCATGATTGCCACCCTAGTTATGAAGTCAGGTTCGATTATATCATTGAAGTCGATTAAGGGGCAAATTAATCGACATGTTTTTTATCTTGTGCCGTTGGCGTATCATCATCCGGCAGTTGGTCGGCTAAAAACTGCTCAAACAAATCTACAGACTCGATGATAACGGCTTTTTTATGCAACGTCTTGAGCAAGGACAACTGGTCAAGTCGTTTAATGGTCTTTACCAACAGTTTCGGCAATTCGCCAAACCGAATCATCAACACTTCAATCACATCTTCGCGAGCGATTCTCAACACCTTCTGCTCGCTTTCTAAAATCTTCTGCTCACTTTCTTTGGTGATTTCCAACACCTTCTGCTCACTTTCCAGCACCTTCTGTTCACTTTCCAACACTTTTTGCTCACTTTGCTGAATACCCTGCTGAATACCTTTTTCTATGCCCATACGTTCTATTGTTAAAATATATGTCATTTTTTGTTCCTCCTCATATTGTAGCAACTGCTTATTAAACTGCTGTTCCAATCCTTTTGGCAAGGCCATCAGCCACTCGATATACAGATACAACGATCTGACCCGTTCTTGGTCATACCCTCGTTCATACAACATCCGCGTCAACCGCCATCTGAGGTCGTATCTGGTTTGATGCTGATGTTTGGTCGCTTTGGTGTGCCGATGCGCCAACACCACAACGGCAAAAGGGTTGTCGCTCTGTTCCAACTCACTGATATTATAATCCATCAACTTGACGGAGGGAAACTCAAAACTACTTTTACAACCCCATATCTCACGGTTAAAGGTTTTGGGTTGCCATTTTTTGCTCTGATCGCCATAAATCACCAAGGTCGCAACGGGATGATTATATCGGTCAAACAGTCGATAGTTGTATTGGTACATCCGTTTAGCGAACTCAGTCTCATGCTGGCTTTGTACATCAATGTGGACCAAAACCAGTGTTTCTTCACCAGATTTACGATAAACCTGCACCAACTTGTCCACTTGTTGCTCGTGTACCGCGCTTTCCCGAGCCAGTTTTTCTAACTCTTTGTCCCAAAACTCATACTTTTTTGACCAATCGATGTCAGCATGGATATTTGGAAAGAAGAAGGCCATACAGTCCGCAAAATATTCTTCAATCGCTTTCTTCCAAGGGCTATCGTACTGGTCATCATTCTTTTTTTTCTTTGTCTTAGCCATGTCTCACACCTTTTCTTGGTCATACCCTCGTTCATACAACATCCGCGTCAACCGCCATCTGAGGTCGTATCTGGTCTGATGCTGATGTTTGGTGACTTTGCTTAGTAAGTCCGTTCAAAAATCACCTCAAAGGAGGTATGGAACAAGGATATCGCTTGGACATCTCCGTCCTCTTCGCAGGTGCGGTTGACAGCGACAAAATCGGGGGTTATGCCCTCGGCTACCTGACTAGTTCCGGCCATAACTTGGACAGAGTATGTTCCCTTGAACATGGCAAAGTCAAGCCGTCCGGGAGCGAGTTGGCTTTTCAAATCTGTTTTTGTTTCGGTCACTGGGGTTACTCCCCCATTCGGCCAGAATATTTTAACCGGAACCCCGTTGATGCCTCGACCTGACTGGTCTCGAACTTGAATAAAGATATGGTGCTTACCTTTGTTCTCACACGGAGTCAACTCTCGTACACTGACCAGACGATAATCAACCGCAGGCGTTGGAGTGTCAGTCGGCATTGGGGTTTCGGTCGGCGGGCGCGGGGTGGAGGTATGCGGCAATGATGTTGCTGTTGGCGTATTGGTTGCGGTCGGCGTGTTGGTGGGGGTATGGATGGTGGTCGGCGTTTCGGTGGGGGTATGGGTTGGAGTTGGTGTGTAGGTGCTAGTTGGTATCGGCGTTTCGGTGGGTGTGCTGGTCGGCGTTGGCGTGAATGTTGGGGTTGAGGTTTCGGTTGGCGTTGGCGTGGCAGTTTCAACAAATGGCAACGCGGCCACAGCACCGACCACAACGCCATCCTCCTGTATCTGTGCCACCACCGGACGTTCATCACCCGGTAAAGCCCCTTCGTCATTAAAACTAGCCGCTAGTACTTCAATAATCCAGTAAGGTGTGAGGACACCGCAAATACAGGTAAAAAACATCATAAAGAAAAGTAGGCGAATTTTTGCCCCGTTAGAGCGTTGGGCAAACCACATTGATAACGACCTGCGATTGGGACGTTTCGGTTTTGCCTTAGCTTGATTGATACGTCGATTCGAGACCGCTTGAGGCTGAATCATGCCCTCAGAACTTTGTTTAGCGGCATGTTTGGTTCTCGTCACCTTGGCATCAAGTGGCACCGAAATTGGCTTTTGTTGCGGCAATGGTGATGATGGTGATGATGATGATGAAGCCTGCGGATGAACGGTTTGTGGATCATGCTCTTGAGGAGAGTTGGATTGACGCGGCTCAGGTTGAACCGTTGTTTTGGCCCGAGAGTTATGCGTCCGTTGTGATTTACTCTGCGGTGATGGTTGTACGGAGGTTTTCACTTGACCACGTCGGCGTTTCTTTTTCTTCTTTTTGCCTCCGGTAGGAGCGACGGTCGTTGGCTCCAACGCTCTTGATTTACGTTTGGGCGGAGCAGGTTGAGCAACAGGTTGCATGCCTTGGGTGTTCTGCGAGTGGACAGTAGGGCCATTCATCGGTTGTACCGGAGCCAGGCCTTGGGTGTGTTGAGAATGAACACCCGAATTAACTGGGCGTAAGCTTTGAGTATGTTGCGAATGAACTGACGGTCTAACCGGAGTTAATGGTTGCGTATTTTGACCATGCACTGAGCCACGCACGGGAGTCATGCCCTGCGTATGTTGAGAATGAACGCTAGGCGGCGGGCCACTCATCGGACGCACAGGAGCCATGCCCTGCGTATGTTGAGAATGAACGTTAGGTGGGCCACTCATCGGACGCACGGGAGCCATGCCCTGCGTATGTTGAGAATGAACGTTAGGCGGGCCACTCATCGGACGCACGGGAGCTATGCCCTGCGTATGTTGAGAATGAACGCCGGGCGACGGCATATTCGCTCGATGGGGAGGAAGCGATTGTGGTCGAGATGTGGGCGGGCCAGCTGGACGTAACGGAACAGGTGGTCGGCTGGGATGGGCATGAATTGGACGCGGCGGTGATCCTGCAAAAACAGACTTGACCGGAGGCGGCATGGCTCCCGGTGTAGTCGTCGAGGGCAAACCTCGTTGTGGCGCGATGCCTCGCATCCGTCCCATCATCTCTTCAAGTCGCTCACTTAAAATGCGACTAAACGTCATCGACAAGGAGGGGTAACGCCCGACAAAGGCATCAAAATCAGCTTTGGTCAACACCCAAACATCAGCCTTCGTCACAGCTTTGGCCGTAGCCGGATTCCCTTTGCCGGAAATCAGACCAATTTCACCAAAAAAGTCACCTTGGGTAAAACTCTCGAGCATCATTGCACCTTGCATGGTGTTCACCCAATGCTCAATCGTTCCTTGTTCGATAAAATAGATATGATCGGCGGCATATCCTTCATGATAGACAATCTCGCCTGCCTGATACTGATTTGGCTTTAAGTAGCTCGATAACTCATCCAACTGTCCCCGTGACAACCCACCTAACATGGCGATTTTCTTGAGGTGCGGTTCTGTCGTGTACTCTTCGACGGCATTAAAGCGTTTTTGTAAGGCTTGACTCAAGGCCGCGCTCAATTGAGGATATTTCACCAACAAATTATCAAAATCAGATCGATAAAGTCCCCATAAATTGGTATCCGCAATAGCAGAAACGGTATAAGGGCGAGTTTTGCCGGTTAGCAAAGCTGTTTCACCAAAATAATCTCCCTCAGTTAAACGAGCCACCAATTTGGTCGGCTGTCCAGGGAATTCTTTAAATGCGTCAACGGCTCCCGAATCGACAATGTACATGGCATCGCCGGGCGCGCCCTGCTGAAAAACCGTCTCCCTAGCCGGAATGTGGCGTAATAGCAGAAAACGGGTAATATTTTCCAAAGCTTCAGGCGGTAAAGCCTCAAACAGTGGTATCTTTTTTAGAATAGTGACTGCATGAGCACGATCAGCCGGATTCAATGAGGAGCTTAAACTACGGCTCAGTTTTGTTTTGATGGCTGGCGTACTGTCTACGATGTTGGCAAAATCTGCGGTAGAAAGACACCAAAGCACCACATCCTCTGCCGCTTGAGCGGTGGTCGCATGGGGTTTATTCGATAACACAGCCATCTCGCCAAACGCTTCCCCAGCAGGCAGTTCGGTATAACCATCTTCCGATTCGCCCAAACGACGCACTAGACCACGCTCAATAAAAAATATTCCTTGCGGTTGGTCGCCGTCTCGATAAATCGCTTCGAGCGGGGCGTAACGGCGGGGGGTTAAACGTTGGGCGAGGGTCAATAACTCATCATCAGACAAATTCTGTAATAATTGTACATCAACCAACTGATCGACCAGTCGTTCATGATGATGGATAATTCCAAACCCTAGCCCCAAACTTAAGGCCAATCCAGTCTGCGGATGACTGGCAATCACTTCGTAAATCGCCTGCGAGGAGAGTGACCAAACAGTCACCGCGTCAGAAGCCTGAGCGGTTGTAGTATGAGGTTGACCTAAGAAAAAACCCATTTCACCCAACAGATTGCCGGGGCCTAAATTAGCGACGAGGGTCGAACTCTCATCAGACAGTTTAACCCAGCCTTCTTTAATCAAATATAGCTGGTCACTGTCGCCCCCTCGAAAAAAAATCACCTCATCCAGCTGATATGTCTCGACCCGCATCCGTTTGCTGATTGCCCGTTGTGCTTCTTCAGTCAAATTAGCAAAAAGTGGTATATTTTTAATGAAATCTTCTTTCATTGAGTTCCTTGAGTTCCCTGTTGAAAAACAATTTGCCAAGATGGGGTTACATCTCGACAAAAAGTTTCATTCTCTATCCTTATTTCTGGTATTGCTTCCGTCGTTTCTATCGCCACAAGCTCTATCGTATAATCTCGTTCAATTTCTAGCTGAAAATCGGCATAACCGGGGTCAATTGGTGACTTAAATCCGGTAAATAACCGATCTTCACCGTTTGACCAACGAATAATGATCTCAACGCCGGGTATACCTTTTCCATGTTGGTCACGTACAAATATTTTTAACGAACCTTGGTTTTTAAGCTCACACAGTTGTCGAGATTGGCGAATTTTGAATGGCATATTCGGGTCATCGGTCGCAGTTGGCGTAGTCGTCGGCGTGCGGGAAGGTGTTGGGGTTCGAGTTGGTCGGGTGGTACGAGTTGGCTGAATCGTGCCGATAATTATTATAGTGCTTTCACCCGTTAAGGTCGAAGTTGGCGTTATCTCTGTTGGGGTTGGGAGCGGAGTAAAGGTCGGGGTGCTAGTCAAGGTTGGAGCGGGTGTAGCGGTTGAGGTCTCCGTTGGGGTTGATGTTACGGTTGGTGTTTGGGTCGGTGTACTCAAAAATACGACCATAGACGGTGATAACTCCCCCACAGCTTCCGCTAACTCGACCAAAGGAATAATGTCTCGCACATCTCCACCTTGGTTGATAAAGGTTTCGGTAACACGCATAATCGTTGCTGTGATGTCAGGCTCTCGCAATGTTGCCAATCGAGCCTGAGCCTGAGCCAAATCATGGTCATATCCATAAGCCAAGGCAATCAACCGCACATAAAAAGCCTTATGGGCCGGTTTTAACTCGGCGGGTGTTACTGGCAACGGGCGAGGGTCTAAAATCCAGCCATAAGTTAACGACATGGCTAGTCCGACGATAAATCCAAACAAAAAACCGCCTATCCACCATCGCCTATCATTCGATTTTTTTCTCTGAGACCGTGCTGATGGTATGGGTTTGTTGTTTACCAAACTTTTGTTTTTTAGGGTGCTGGACTGACATCAAAATATAGACTAATACCTTCTGAATCATGGCATGTTGGCTTCGACAGGCTCAGTTAGCGTGGCCTGAGTTTGTCGAAGGCGGATTACCATGATTAATTCGATGCCAACACAGCAATCCTGTTAATGGGTTTTTTGAAAAACAACCTCATAAGCATAATGGCCTCGACAAAGACCATTACGGCTTTTTCGATCTAAACAATCATTCATATCTAGACAATAGTTGGCTTGAATCAGCCACTCATTGGGAATGTCTTCATCAACAGTACTCATTTTATCGGTCACTTGACTGATGGCTGGCGCACCAGTTTCATCTTTTGTCACTTCTAATGAAAAACCGTTACTGTACATGTCGTATTCTAACTTGCCCGGCCCCTTTTCGCCACTAACATGGGGAGGTACAGCTCGACCTGTATCTTCGACGACCACACCATCCAATGGATTCCCCCCCGCATCCAATACGGTCACATAAATTTGGTGCGCGCCCGGACAGCTATTGTAAGTTGGATTAGGAATGAGATAGGCTTGGGTAATCGCAAAATCAACCTCCGGTTTAGGTGGTTCAGGGGTAGCGGTGGGTTCGGGAGTGTTGGTTGGTGGAGACAGCGTTGGCGTATCAGCTGGTATCTCCGTCGGAGTCGGTTCTTCTGGTGTGGGCATGTCGGTGGGAACAGGTGGTGTATCGGTGGTGGTTGGCTCAGGGGTTTCGGTGGGAGCTTTTGTTTCGGTGGGAATTGGCGTTTCAGTCGGGATGGGTGTGTTGGTCGGCACAGGTGTATCCGTGGGGGCGGGGGTGTTGGTCAACGTTGGACTAGGTGATAATAAGGCCACCATAGACGGGGTGGTTGAGCCAACCCCTTGGGCTAGTCTGAACAGGTTTTGTAGTTCGGCATCGTCAACCGGACGATTTTCTTGAATGTAACGGTCAACCATAAAGGCCACATATTGATCAGGATTTGGAATATTAAGCCCCTGCAATTGCACTGAGGCATTATCTATATTTCCAGATTCAACATAATCGGCGGCAATGACCAAAAGTTGGGACTCTTGCAGTTGACGCTCTTCTACGGTCAAGCTGGGTTGAGCGGGGTTATTATTAAAAACGACGTAGGCCACAACACTGCTCAACCCTGAGAGCATGCAACAAAACGTCACCATTAATATAGAAACTAGAATAATAATCTTAGCGGTTTTTTCATTCATATAAATTTACAACTTATCGTTTAGTCTAAAGCCTTTCAACCATCTTGTTCCCAAACTGGGTTTGGGAACACAATTGCTCAAGCAAACTCTGTTTGCGACTTGGGTAGTGGTGCAGATGTAGTGAGAGGAGTGCAAAGCTTGCTTTGCATGCAAGGCAAGCCTTGCACTCCGGATTTCCCCATCACTACTTGTTCCCTTGTTCCCAAACTGGGTTTGGGAACACAATTGCTCAAGCAAACTCTGTTTGCGACTTGCAACATGCCAGAAACAGAGTTTCTATGGCAAATACGTTCCCAATCTGGAGATTGGGAACGAGGGGGTGATAGAGTTTGGGAATAGTTACTCTCTACCAGTAAAAGTTCAGTAAAACCGCCCTAGAAACCCGATTTCTCAAAGAAATCGGGTTTCTGACGTTCTTTCTGGCGAGTTCACTGAATATTTACCTCTACCAAGCTCGTTGGAAGATGATTTCCCATGAGTAATGTCCCCAACAAAGAGAGTTATTCCCCTCACCAAAGACACCACTATTCCATAAAATACGACATGTTCCCTCATCAGGGCAATAACCAGCCTTTATCAAATCGGGAATACCGATTTCCCAATCATCTGAACTGAGCAAGCGGCTTACTTCACTGGTCACAGGTCGTCCGGCAGAAGGGTCACTGGCGACAATAAGAAAATGACCACTATTTTTATACAAATCCCACTCCGCCTCATCGGGACGGTCGTCACCCTTATGACCAGTTGCAGGGCCGATGTTGTTCCATGTATCGTTGATTTGTACTCCTTTTAATGGATTTCCATTTGCGTCTCTGACTTTAATGAAGATGGTGTGCATGCCCAGACAACCGCCATTCTCCTCTTTAGTAAAGAGACGTTGTTCAACGATTCTAAAATCAAATTCCGATTCTGGAGTCGGAGTCGGCTCTGGGGTAGGCGTATCGGTAGGGGGCAGAGGAACGGGGGTGTCGGTAGGGGGAGCTGGTGTCTCGGTTGCGGTTGGCTCAGGCGTTGGCGTTTCGGTAGGAACTTCTTCGATAGGGTCAGCCTCGGCAACCTTGGCTTCAGCTTGGAACGTTTCTACTATCTCCTCGACAACTTCAGGAGTCGGTGTATCGGTGGGGATAACCGGAGTAGGCGTTGGTGTATAAGTAGGAACTGGGGTCGGTGTCCATGTTGGGGTGGGGCTAGAGATGTAAGCTATCATGGCTGAGGTGCTAACATTGAGCGCATCGGCCAACAGCACTACATTGGTAATCTCTTCGGTAATCGGGCCGCGATGCTGACGAATTAAACGCTCGGCCACCAGAGAGACATATTGGGCCGTATTGGGTGCTTTTAGCTGAATCAATATCTCTTTGGCTCGATCAAGGTCGTTGTAGTTCGCATAATCCGCCGCGGCCATAATGACCACTTCATCGGCGTAATCTTCTGATAGTTGGGCTACTTCGTTATCCACAAACCGAGTGGGAAGGGCGTACCAGCTAATAGACAGTCCCATCAAAATTGCACATAAACAGGCCACAGGTACAATAGATAATAGAATAAGCGCGTAATGAAGCGTCCTATTTGAGCGGCGTTTGCGATTTGGTGGACGTTGTTGTGACGATTGAGGATTTTGGGTATGATTAACCATATAAGATTTATCCTAATTAAAACTAAAGGCCGCTCCCTATAGCTTTTTGAAAGGAAGTGGCCTCACCGATCTTGGTGAGCGAAGTCGAACCTCGCCCTATAATGTTGTTTAAAACATAGTTACCTCGGGCAGGTACAACACACAAGGTAAAAATAGTGCCGGAGGTGGGACTTGAACCCACAAGGATTTCTCCACGCGAGTTTGAGTCGCGCGCGTCTGCCAATTCCGCCACTCCGGCAGGAGTTAATGGTGTTCTATGGTGCAATAGTATAATCGAGTTTGTTTTTCATGTCAAATAGCCTAGGCAATTTGGCTTATTGCTCTAAAAAGCATAAAACACCTGCCGCAATTCCTCTAGCGACAATTTTTGGCTTTTTCTCTAACAAGTACCGATCATCAAGCAAAAAACCCATTTCGATAATCACCCCCGGCGTTTGGGAGTTGATTTCTCGGAAGGCATGATAGTTGGTCATGTTGTCGGTGATACTGGCCGGGTGCATCGGCAACCCTGTATAACGCCCATATTCCTGATTAAGGCAATCAACCAAACGGTCTTCCGCTTCTGGAATCGCACTATCTGTCACCCGAGCCACCTTAAAACCGGATGCGCCGGCAATATTACAGCTATCAGCATGGATACTGATTAAGGCATCGGCTTGATAAGCGGTCAATCGATCATCAAACTCGTTGAGCAAATCAGCCTGTATACCTTTTCGTTTGAGCAAGCTAACGACCTCAACCGATACAGTGCTGTTCACCTCGGCTTCAGTTAACCCATCATCACACACCGCGCCGGGATCATACCCCTTATGACCGGCGACGATACCGACCGTGTAGTCAGTCCAATTCATATCCGACACAGTCAGCGCGGACGCGTTGACTGTTGGCCCTGCAACTGGGATATTAATGGTCGATTCGCCAAGTTCGGGCGCGTTAATCTGAATCGGAGTTGAAATAGGTTGTGCAGACGGTCGAAACAGACTAAACCCCATCAAAATTGTGGTTAAGCTTAAGGTCAACATCACCATTGAAAAAGTGGTTTGCCCATTTGATGAGGTCGCTTTTGGAGAACGCTTTTGTGTCGGCTTTCCGGCGATTTTTCGTTTCTTTGGTTTAGGCTTCTTAGGTTGACGCATATAACCATAATAACATAATAGTTTGTTTTAGTCTACATAATAAAAAAATTCCTAACGGATACGTTGACATGCCATCACTTTATAAAGTACAATAAGGCAATATCACTATTAAGTAGCGTTAAATTTTTACGCTACTTAAATAATCACGATAATTATCCATTTTCAGTTCTAACTCAAAATGGATAAAACATCTTAGGTAGTCCTGCACAAGTAGAATTCGGAGTGCAAAGCTTGCTTTGCCTGCAAGGCACTCCGGATCACTACCCTAAAAATCTGTGGTTCGATGAATCGACAAACGTTCGATTGATGAGGCTCCCGTGTTCCAAAGAATAGTTGTTATTGATGATGACCCGTTTATTTTGCAACTGATTGAACAAACCTTAGAGCAGGAAGAATACGAGGTTATGTTTGCCTCAAGTGGGCTTGAGGGGGTACGTGTTGTTACAGATAATAAACCCCATCTAGTTATTTTAGACATTATGATGCCAGATATTGACGGGTGGGAAACCTGCGCCCGTATTCGTGAGCTATCTCCTGTCCCGATTTTGATGCTGACCGCGCTGGGGTCGCGAGAGGATATTATCCGAGGCTTAGAGACCGGCGCAGATGATTACCTCCCAAAACCATTTCATCCCGAAATATTACTGGCTCGGGTCACCGCGTTATTACGTCGAGCTAGTTTACCCGCCATGAGCGATGCCGCTCCGTTACAATTCGGGCATGGTGAGTTGGTTATAGACCCAACTAATCGGCAAGTTTTTTTTGCTGGGGAACGGATCACCATGACTCCAAAGGAATTTGAATTGCTCCTGTTTTTGGCTAATCGAGCTGGACGAGTGTTAAGCTCCGAGCATATATTTGAAAACGTTTGGTCGTTTGATACTGAAGTAAATGTTAAAAGTGTAAAATGGTATGTGTGGCGATTGCGGACAAAAATAGAAAAAGGTACGGGCAAACCCAAATATATCGTCACCGAACGCGGTATCGGCTATCGGTTTGTACCGCATTATTAAAGTTTGAACTCCTTTTCAACTGAAACTGAACAACTGAACACACCCTAATGAATCAGCTTAAGCTGGTTGCTACTCCTAATAAGTTATGTTACACTTAATATTATGTCAACACAACCTCGTCAAAGTTCAGTAGGGATTACCAAACAGTTACATGCTGGCATTAACGCTGCCCGTGAAGGCAAACCCGATGTGGCTCGAGCCTATTTGAATGGTGTTTTAGCCAGAGAACCGGAAAATATACCAGCCTTATTATGGTTAGCCTTTATTGCCGAAACAGCGCAAGAAAGCGTCGATCTGCTCAAAATTGTTTTAACTCTTGACCCGAACAATGAACGGGCCAAATCCGGTTTGCGTTGGGCCGAATCCCGATTAGGCCCAACGTCTGATGATACTCCGACTGAATCCGATTTGACGGACACAAATGATGAATCCGCAGATGACGAAGAACCATTTGAACCTCTAGCTCTCCGTCAGCAGTTATTTTCTAGTGAATCTCAAAATAAAGGCCGAAAAAGTATTTTAGCTCATCGGGCGCGCCGAACCATCAACCCTTTCCTAATATTTTTGATTGGTATTACCGTTAGCGCAGCGTTCTTATCCCTCGCCACCAACCAGCCAAACTCTGTCTCTGCCGATAACATGGCGGTTGATGACTCCACTAACGACAAAAATATATTTCAACTAGTTACCGAAACTCGCTCAGATGCCCCACCGGAGATACGTATCGAACAACCTGTTACAGGTTTCTTTGAAACTGGTTCAACGATACAAAACGCCTCTCGAACTATCCCCATTCCCGCTTCACTACAAACGTATCAATCGAGCCATCATGACACCGAAATCTTCTCACTTCCAACAAATCCAAACAATGGGCCAATTTTATTTGAACCTGTTGAGGCATCTCTGTTAGCCCATCAACCTGAATGGCCTGAGCAAAAATGGATAGAGATCGATTTAGTCGCGCAACGAGTCACGGCCTGGGAGGGCAATGTTCCAGTGATGAGTTTCGTTTCCTCTACAGGTAAATCCGAAACCCCGACTATTTCTGGCAAATTCCGTATCTATTGGAAACTAAAAAAGGCAGTGATGATGGGAGATGACTATTATTTGCCAGATGTTCCCTATACCATGTATTTTTATGACGATTACGGTATCCACGGCACATACTGGCATGACAATTTTGGTATCCCAGTTAGTCATGGATGTGTAAATTTACAGACAGAAAATGCTAAGGAGCTATTTGAGTGGACCGGCCCGCATGTGCCTGACTATGCCAACGAGATCACATCCTCCGGCTATAATCTTGGAACATTGGTCGTCGTTCACGAATAAGCGGTAAATAAGTTAAGCGTTTCGACATCGCCTTCGACAAGACTTCGGCGTGATCTCAGTCGAACGCTCAGGTAGCGCGACGTAGCCTGAGCTTGTCGAAGGCGAACTATCAGCATGCAGTTCCAACTTTTAAGGTAGTGAGGCAGATGTAGTAATCCGGAGTGCAAAGCTTGCTTTGCATGCAAGGCAAGCCTTGCACTCCGAAATTCCCCTTCACTACTTGTGCAGGATTACCTTATTTTCTTAGAACTCCCTAACATGACGGTTGAGAAAATAATTATGGCAGACTTTTAGGGTATAAAAATTCTGCTGACGTAGGAGATTACCATGAAAAACTTTTTAATTACAGGTGGCGCTGGTTTTATCGGTTCAAACTTTGTCCATCTAATGCTCAAAAAATATGATGATATTAACGTCGTGGTGTATGACAAAATGACCTACGCGGGCAACCTTGATAATCTAGCTCCCGTAGCCGATGATCCACGTTACAATTTTTATAAGGGTGATATTTGTGACCACGCCACTGTTGACGAGGTGATGCAGAAATATAAGATTGATATCATCGTCAATTTTGCCGCCGAAACCCATGTTGACCGTTCCTTAACCGAGCCGGGTGGGTTTATCCAAACTGATGTGTATGGCACATACATTTTGCTCGAAGCGGCCAAAAAATACGAAATTGAGCGATACCATCAGATTAGCACCGATGAGGTGTATGGCGCAGTCATGGAAGGTCGCTCAGTAGAGACCGACCCGCTAGAACCGCGTAGCCCCTACTCGGCGGCCAAAGCGGGTGGTGACATGATGTGTCAGGCCTACTACACCAGTTTTGATATTCCAATCACAATTACGCGGGGCAGTAATAACATTGGCCCGTACCAATATCCTGAAAAAGTGGTGCCGCTGTTTGTCTCCAACGCTATGGAAGACAAGCCTCTGCCCCTGTATGGTGACGGCTTGCAGATGCGCGACTATCAGTATGTGCTAGACCATTGCGAAGGCATCGACACCGTGTTACAGAAAGGTAAACTTGGCGAAATCTACAACTTAGGAACTGGTGCGGAAACCACCAACATCACCATGACCAAGGCGATTTTGCATCTGCTCGGCAAACCTGAATCGCTTATCCAACCAATTACCGATAGACCCGGCCATGACCGACGATACGCCTTAGATTGTGGCAAAATTCAGGCACTAGGCTGGAATAATCAATATAATTTTGAGATGGCGATTGAGGCAACCGTTAAATGGTACGTCGATAATCAAGATTGGTGGCACAAAATTAAAGATGGCGAACGATACAAAGAATATTATAATCGGCAATATTCGGGTCGTGAAGTAGAAAAATAGGATGGAAGGATTCGCCTATTCGCACATCCGCATGTTCGCTAATCCAGTCTAACTCATATCGGGTACTGAATCGACGGGATACAGGTTACGATAAAATAGATAAAATAGGCAACTTCCAAGTAATTTTAATCTTTAATTCCGCCATTTTAGTCGATACTAAATCTCCTTTTAACGCGGCTTGATTTGCTAAAAGAACACTTGTTCTATATAATAGAGTGGTCTTTAATCATCAATTAGCGATATTGGGAGGTAACATGATTGTCGAAAGAACCGAATTATCAACATTAGTCAACATTGGAACAACCATTGAGAAACGCCTCAATGACATCGGTATTTATAGCCGAGAAGAGTTAGAGAAGATGGGTGTTGTAGAAGCATGGCGTAGAATACGCCATCGATACCCAAAGCAAAATCTTTCTGCCCGATATTATCTGTTTTCGATGCAAGGCGCGTTAATTGATGTGCGGCGAACTCAGTTACCTCCTCACATCCGAAATCAGTTAAAAACGGTGGTACACGCTTATAATTAGAGCTAGTACAGCTCGGCAGGCAGGATGCCTGCGCTCGGATACGCTTTGACACTCCAAACAAAAAAAGCCTGCTGATAACTCATCAGCAGGCTTTTTTGCTCAACGCGGAAACGAAGGGTTCGTCATTACCCCATAATGACTTCTACGGCATGCGTTTGTCCATCACCGTATACCGGAAGCAGATTTCCGGCTATGGCTACCCCATCCGCAATCATAGATTTAACCCCTTTGCAGACACCATCAGGGTTTTTGACCTGAATGATATATGTAGCTCCTCTAAATTCCCGCGTCACCGTAAATTCTCTCCAATCTTTTGGTATACATGGATCGACAATCAGCCCACTATAATCAGGTCTAATGCCCAGAATAAACTTGGTCGCGGCTTGGAATGTCCATGACGCTGTGCCTGACAGCCAACTGTTACGGCCAAGTCCAAATTGTGGATGTTCGTCACCTAAGATATTTTGCGGATAATTGTAGGGGGCACTCTCAAACTCATCAATTTTCTCATTTTTTGTGGCCGGGTTTATCTGATTGTAATATTGATACGCTCTGTCACCTCGACCAATCTTTGTTTCAGCGATCATGACCCACGGGTTTGAATGTAGGAATATACCACCATTCTCCTTGGTTCCGGGCGGATAGGTAGTCACACCACCTTTATCTTCATCGTACCCGTTGTAACCCGGATAGCTTAATTTGATACCATTTGATGTATTGAGGTATTTATTAACCGAATCTAACGCTTGTACGGCTCGATCCCCTTCGGCAAAACCTGACATGACCGACCATGATTGGGCGTTGGTATAGATTTTTCCTTCTTGATTCTGACTACTCCCGATAATCGAGCCATCACTATCAAAATATCGGACAAACCATTCACCATCCCAGCAATGCTCGTTGACCTTGTTTTTGATTGTGTCATAGTATCCTTCAAATTTGCCTGCGATATCATCTTTCCCCAACTCTTTGAGCAGTCCAATTAACTCTCCAATAGCCACCCCAAATTGATTGGCGATGAATACCGATTCCGCGCCGGTTCTGAGATTTACCGTATCATTCCAATCAGCAAATCCGAGCAGGGGTAAGCCATGCTGTCCGACATTTGAGTATGTAAACTCGATTCCTCTTAGCAAATGCTCAAGAACTGTGCCGCTTTCAATGACATTTTCGGCACTATCTTTTTCGTAGAAGGGTATCTCTTTATTTAAGAAATCATAGTTGCCAGTCTCTTTAATGTAGGCACAGACCGCCATGATGATCCATAAATGGTCATCACCATAGTAGTTCGGTCTATCTTCATGCTCTCTGGAGTCTCCTTCGTTGGCAATCATCGTTTTTGGATTAAACTGGTGCATGGCAGAGCCATCTCTTTTTTGTACATGCAGTATCATTTCAATCAACTCTCGACCCTCTTCTGGGGTATTACCTAAGACCCCCATGACATCTTGAGAGCTATCTCTAAAGCCAAGCCCTCTTGCACCAAGTCCGAGTTGATACAGTGAGAGGTATCGAGACCAATTTTTGGTAATGTAACATTGTCTGGCATTGTGGATATTTATCATCGTATTCAATGACGCATCAGGCGTTTTGGTCTGATATTTAGACAAATAGCCATCCCAGAATGTCGCTAATTTTTCCATCTCTTGATCAACGACCGGCCCATCTCTAAATTTGTTGATATTAGCAAGCTCGTTTTCGATATTATCGGTTTGACCGAGTTGCGTAATCAATCTAACCGTTTCGCCAGATTTGATCTCACCCAGATGGTGCATTAATGCCCCAATATTGTCTCCCCGCAGTGCTTCGGTGTTACTTAACTCTTCATTCAGTAACGATTTTGGCTGTTGCCATGTACCGTATTCATTATCGCCTAAAAATATCTTTCTATCAGACTCAATCGAAGATATTTCCATATTGGACGTAAAGTAGTTTTCAGCAACACCCTTGTTCTTGAAGGCATATTGCGACAGCACTTTGTTGCCGTTGCCCTCATCGACTAATTTGCTCATGAGCGTTTGCGGGCACCAGTCAGCATTGGTAAACTGTTTTAGGGCATCAAAGTGGGTATACTCAACCACTGGAATGGCATCAATGACGACAGTTTCCTCATTAAGATTGGTGATTCTAATATCCCTAATTAACCGATTTTCTCCAATGGGAATAAATACAATAATTTCTGTTTTTATCCCGTAAAATTCAGTCGTGTATTTTGTGTACTGAAGTCCTACTCGACACTCAAATTTGTCATAATCATCAAGGGTAGGAACAAAATATGGCGAAAATATCTTGTACCCCTGATCCTTTTTTAGGCGCAAATAGAGGGTCTCTCCCTTAAAGTTTGACGACGGCAACTGTGGAATATATTTCACTATTCTGTTAAGCGCCGGGTCTCCTTTACATATCAACGAACCGCCAGTGTGATCAACAAATCCACCAAAATTCAGGGTGCCAACATAGTTGATCCATTTGATCGGTGTCATTGGGTTAGTAATAACATACTCTCTGTTTTTATCATCAAAATAACCGTAATTCATA
>JAUCGB010000085.1 GCA_030377895.1 Anaerolineales bacterium HSG24 | reverse complement strand
ATATTTAAGTTTTGACCATGTTTTAAAGGCCGGCGTGTCGTTTCGATTTGGTACGCATCGCCGTGAGGCTAAAACGGGTCGAAATCAGTTTTATTACCTGATGGTTCGATCCACCTATCGACGTAAATCTATTCCCTCTTTATTATTAGAGTAAAAACGGAGTAAAAACGGAGTAAAAATCAAAGAGATTTTAATTAGACCATTTGATTAAAGTGACCGAAGCGGATCCGTTGTCATTCAGTTCCAAAACACTTTCATCAACGAGCCGAGACACACTCGCTAAACCACGTCGAAACTTTAACTGTTCTGCCAACAAATTCGATTCTGAGGGGGGTGATTGATCCTCAATGGAAGGCGAGCTCATATCAACAGAGCAAACAACTTGCATCCCAGGTTGCCCATCTTGGTCGGTACCAGAGATTAAAAGCTGACTAGTTTGATTGGTTGTATTACAAGCCAAACGAGCTAACTCTGAGGCCGCAAGTGAGATTCGAGCCTGATCTATCGTGCCAAATCCCATCTGCTTCGCCATTTGGCGGGCTTCCATGCGAGCAACAATTACATCAGCTTCGGTATTGATGGAAACGTTCATTATACCCACAGGTTACTCCTCACATAAATTTTTGGTGATTTATTGACTGATAAGCCTACCATGTCATTCCGAGCCGAAGGCGAGGAATCGCTCATCCTATACGTTCTTGAAGGATTCTTCTCTCCACTTTTTTCGCTTTGTTTCGCTCAGAGTGACATGGGCATCAGCCAATACTATCAATTTTTGAAAATGTAAAACGTAAGGTAGTGGTGCAGATGTAGAGTTCCGGAGTGCAAAGCTTGCTTTGCATGCAAGGCAAGCCTTGCACTCCAGATTTCTCCATCACTACTTGTGCAGGACTACCAAACGTAAAACGTAAAACGTGATTGTCCCTGAATCCTCACGTTTGGTCTCGTTGGGAACGAGGAAAGGAAACGAGGAAACGCCTCACATTTTATGATATTGGCGGACACAAACTATTAAGCGTCGTGGCGATTTGAGTATCGGGTAATATTTGGATGACCGCACCTAGTTCAATGGCGACGGCGGGCATACCAAATACCACGCTACTCTCTTTGTCTTGGGCGATAGTATGCGCTCCAGCTTTGTACATGTCAAGTAGTCCTTCTGCCCCATCTTGGCCCATACCTGTCAAAATCACCCCAATGGCTCGACGGCCATAAATTTTTGCCATCGACTTAAACATATAATCTGCTGACGGACGCACCCCGTATAAGGGCGGAGATTGATGGAGAGTCAGCTTCCCTTGTCTATTAATCTCCATGTGATGATCGTCAGGAGCGATGACCACTTGTCTTCGTTTCGGATAAAGCCCTTCAGTCGCCACCACAACATCCAACGGTGTTTGCTGATTAAGCCATTCTGCCAGCCCGACTCCAAAACCGGGCGTAATATGTTGGACAATCAACACCGGCACCGGAAAGTTAGCGGGCAATTTGGTTAAAATTCGAGCCAGTAAGCCTGGCCCCCCCGTTGATGCGGCAATAGCCACAATTCGAGGATTGTTAGCCTGAGTTGAGGGGGCTGTAATAGGGAGTGTATCAGTTTTAGTTGGCATGGTGGGCGAACTGTTCCACCGCCGGATAACTTTCACCTCAGACATCAACCGGACTTGAGTTACTATTTTTTCAAGGTCTTGCGGCGGGGCAAACAGCGTCGGTTTATCAATGATAGATAGCGCGCCCGCTCTCAGGGCCTCAAAGGTTAAATGTCGCTGAGAGGGGTCAAAACTAGCACTAATCATGATGATGGGGCATGGCTGTTTGGTCATAATTTGCCGAGTGGCTTCAAAGCCATCCATATTCGGCATGTGGATATCCATAGTCACGATATTCGGTTTGAGACGCACGGCTAAGTCGATGCCTTCTAGCCCGTCTCTGGCTTTACCAACTACTTCCATATCTGGCGTACTTTGAAATATCGTCGCGAGTAATTCTCGATAGGAGAAAGAGTCTTCTACGATTACAATACGAATTTTTTTGTTTTTATTCATTGACTAGCGTTTCACGTTCCTATACCAATTGTTCAATTGTATCCAATAAGTTCCCTTGGTCAAAATTGCTCTTGACGATGTAAGCATCGGCCCCAACTTCAATCCCGCGGGCTTTATCAGTCGGTGAATCAAGTGATGTTACCAAAATAACGGGAATATCCTGATAATGTGGGTTATCTTTAACCTGTTTTGTGAGTCCAAGACCATCTAAATATGGCATGTTAACATCCGAGACAATCAGATTCGGCAGTCCATCCGCCATTAAGGTTGAGAGTGCTTCCTCGCCATTGGTCGCCAGCAGTACCTTGTAACCTGCGGCCTCAAGAATATTTTTCTCCAAGGTGCGGGTAGTGATTGAGTCATCCACCACCAAAATTGTCTTCCGAATTTGGTGATTGTTGGTTGAGTTTTGTTGCTCAACCGAGGCATGATGGCGGGCGGTTTGAGCGGCCAGTTTTATTAGGTCGGCGGTGTGTAGAACCAACACCACCTCACCCGAACCGAGAACCGTCGCCCCGGCCACACCACTGACCTTGACCAACTGTTTGCCCAAAGTCTTCATGACAATCTCTTGTTCGCTAGCCAATTCGTCAACAACCAAGCCCATACGTTTATCGGCCACCGCGACAATCACCACCAACAGCCGGTCTAGTTGGCGTGGCCTCGGCGGAAGCTGTAAAATATCCTCCAACCAAGCCAGCCCGACCGCTTGTCCTTCGTAGGTAATTACAGGTTGACCTTCAACTTGACCAATATCGGATTGCGTTACCTCTAGCATACGCTCAATAGTCGAAAATGGCAAGGCGTACATCTCTTTATTAACGACCACCAACAACCCTCGCGAACTGGCTAAAGTCAGTGGCAAAATAATTTTGAAGGTAGTGCCATAATTTGGCTGAAAATTGACATCAATCATACCTTGTAAATCGGCCACGTTTTGGCGCACCACATCCATGCCCACTCCACGCCCAGAGATATCGGTGATAATTTGGCTGGTGGTGAGGCCGGAGTTGAATATCAACCGAGCCGTCTCTTTGGGCGAGAGTTTCTCTGAATCAGCCTGAGTTAATAACCGTTTTGAAACGGCTGATCGGCGAATGGCTTCCAAATCAAGCCCTTTGCCATCATCAGAAACGGTAATAATGATGTTTGTTCCCTGTTGACTGGCTTTTAGGATGATTTTTCCCTCAATCGGTTTGCTAGATAGTTGGCGTTCTTTGGGCGAGTCGATACCATGATCGACCGCGTTACGGAGCAGGTGCATAAGCGGGTCTTTTATCTCCTCTAACACCCGTTTATCCAATTCCGTTTGACCGCCCACAATTTCAAACCGAATCAACTTTTTCTGCTTCCGAGCCAAATCACGCACCATGCGCTCAAATGTGGTGGTAATTGTATCCAAGGGGAGCATGCGGACTCGCTTAATCTCCTCTTGCAGTTCGTCAATCACCAGCGAGAGGCGCATGGCATCGTTTGAGAGTTGCCGATATAACAGGTTCGACTGACTGTTTAAGGTGCGAATATGCTCTTGCGATTGGGAAACGAAGTTTGTGACGGTGGCAATATCTTTATTGTTTTGGCTGGTTTCATCACGAGTGAGTCGGTTGTGGGCATGACGCAGAGGCAGCCACTCTTTGTGCCATTGACTGGCAAATTGTTGTAGTTCTTTGATTTCGGTGAGGCGCTGTTCAATCCGAATTTTGGTGCCGAGCAGTTCACTAAATTGAGCCATCAGGGCATCCAATTTGCTGACCGAAACTCGAATCGTCTCATTACTACTACTCGATAGATTAATTGGTGATGTGGGCGCGGTTCCATCTGAGGCGTATGCTTCGTATGCTTCGTATGCTTCATCTTCATCTTCATCTACTTCATCTGAAGCATCCAATTGTGTACCTGAATCATCGGCGGGAGTGGTTTCCGATTTCGTGGCTGATTTTGGAGAAACCTCTGCTGATTCCGCATTGACTTCATCAATGCCATGGTCAACATGGTCAAAATCAGGAGGGCTGTCTTTGGTTGCCTCTTCGAGCGCGGCCAATAGGATCAATATCTTGGACGAGGTCGCACTATCACCCGACTCGGCTCGGTCAATCACCTCCACCACCGCGTCCAAGGCTTGATACAGCAGGTCAAACACATGGGGCGTTAGCTTCCGCTTGCCATCTCTGGCCTGTAGGAGAATCTCCTCTAGGCTATGCCCAATCGTTTCAGCCATAGTCATGCCGACGGCGCGGGCCGACCCTTTGAGGCTGTGGGCCTCCCGAAAAATCTCTTTGAGCAGTTCGTGTTGTTGGGCCTCAGGTGGATTTTTTTCTAAGGCCAACAAGCCTTGGTTAATTTTTTGAACATGCTCGTCCTGCTCTGCCCTAAAGGTAGCTATCAATTTTTGTCGAATCTGCTCACTAATGCTCATGATTCTTGATTCTTTGAGGATAGAGGATAGAAGAGGAGGGTGGTAGTGGTGCAGAAGTAGTGAGAGGAGTGCAAAGCTTGCTTTGCATGCAAGGCAAGCCTTGCACTCCGGATTTCATCACTACATGTACAGGACTACCGAGGAGGGTAATCATTCAGCCCTTGTTCCCAAACTGGGTTTGGGAACACAATTGCTCAAGCAAACTCTGTTTGCGACTTGCAACATGCCAGAAACAGAGTGCCCTTTTATCCTCAAAACTTCTATCCGGCTATCAACTTAAGCCGAGACATGTAGCACAGTCTAAAGACTGTGTTACGATATTATCTGTCGCACGTTAAGTTGGTAGCCTTCTATCCTTTATCCTCTATCCCAAAATTAGCTAAAAACTGTCCTATCATCCGAATCGCTTGGAAATAGTCGGATAGCCGCAGATTTTCGTTTGGGGCATGGATTTGGATACCCGGATACCCGGCCCCAAAGCCAACCAACGGCGTACCATGCGAGGTCGCTACCGCCCAAACCGGTCCACTAGCGGGCATCATGGGGTAGACGGCGGGAGTTTCAACTCCATAGACCTGTTGTACTGATTTAATAGTGTCTTTGACGAGGTCACAATCTGGGTCTGACTTACCCGTATGCTCGCCCCCCAACACCTCTATGTTAACATCGTCAAAGCCATGTTTGTCGAGATGTTGACGCAATAAGCGTACCACCAACTTTGGCTTTAAATCTGGTACGAGTCGGAAATCGACCTTTGCTTTTGCGGTAGCTGGTGTGACCGTTTTTAACCCCGGGCCGGTGTAGCCAGATTCTATGCCGCAAATCGTGCAGGTCGGCTGGAAGACATGACGAGTAATCGCCTCTAGTCCCGAAGATACGCCACCGACAAGTTTATCTGCACCGAGCCGCTTCGCGTAGCCGTTCATATCAAACGGAATCGTTTTGAGCATAGCTAAGTCGGTTTCGCTAGGTGGAACGACATGGTCATAGAACCCTTCAATTAAAATCGTCTCATCGGGGGCTTTGAGGGTGTTTAAGGCCCAAATCAATCGCCAAGCCGCGCTAGGGGCTATGGTCGCTCTCGAAGAATGTTGGTCTCCGGACAGACTTCGGATAGACAACTCAACGTAGAGCATGCCCTTAGCTCCCAAATGGATCATGGCCTCACCCGCATCGTTGGTACTGCCCATCTCCCACACACAGCCGTCAGCCTGCAAAAGTTCGGGATGATCTAGGCAGAACGATTCTAGATGGGTACTGCCCATCTCCTCCTCACCCTCAATAAACCAGTTGATGCGACATGGTAGCTTACCCATCGTCTCTTGCCAAGTTCGAATTGCTTGGATGCGACCTATCAAATGGCCTTTATTATCGGCTACGCCTCGCCCATAAATTTTGCCATCTCGAATGGTCGGCTCAAACGGTGGCGAGTCCCACAATTCTATTGAGTCAGCAGGCTGGACATCGTAATGGTTGTAGATGAGCAGGGTTTTTGGCCCGTCTCCTAACGTGGCATACACAATGGGCGGTGCCCCTACCCCAGGTATAAACGTATGGACAGTTGCCCCTAAATCGAGCATTTTTTGCCGGACAATTTCTGCCATGTCGGCTAGACCCTCCCCTGTCGTGCTGATACTCGGCTGGGCGCAAAACGGCTTTAACTCGTCGATAAACTGGTCTTGGTGTTGGTTGATATAATCTAAAAATGGTTGCATGGATATTCCTTTATAATGAAATGAGAAATAGCGGTGTCAATATTCTAACATGAATTGAGCCAATTGGAAATACAAAATTCTTTTTTTAAAGCTAAACTTGCTACCCGACAAAGTGGTTTAGGGAAGGCTAAAACAGGAACACAGAGTTTCACAGAGACGCACAGAGGAAAAAATAAAACACTTTTTCTCTGTGAAGCTCTGTGTTCCTCTGTGAAACTCTGTGCTAATTAGTTTTGGCTAACTTTTCTGTCGGGTACTGAGACGCGAGGTTATCGTTTTTGAGATTGTGAAAGATTCCCAAAGAATTAGGGGTTGACAAATGCCTTAACCTATGTTATCCTGTCATAACGTCAACATTATTGATTTAGGCAATTCCAGAAAAACAAATCTCCCAACATTTTTTGAGTGTTCGACTAAGCTCAGTTTTTGGAAGAATATAAAAATTGGAACTGCCTTAGACACATCTGAGGAAATTTTATGCTCGATCAAATTATCAAATACATCAATCAACCGTATTTTAACTCAACCGGCGCAGTTGATAGCGCTAATATGGGTGTAGTGCGTCTAATGACTCTATGATAATTTGTTAAAATTCGTTAATAGAAGCCGTAGACCGCACCACCTCGTCTACGGCTTTTTTTATTTGTTTTTAGCTGGCAAGATTTCGGGCTTTTTTGCGCCGATTTTGCCGCAAAGCCGTAGATATTATATCTACGGCTTTTTGTTTACTGTTTGATGATTAGTATGGCGAGGTTGTTGTTGGGTCAGGTAAGCATCGACCCGACAATGACCTCATCATATCGCTTAGGAGCGTGTATTTTGCAGGAATCACAGTTCTACCCCCCCTTAGATTTGAAAGAAACTATCTCAAAAAACCGTCTGATTGGCTTATGGCGGTTAATCGGTGGATTTCGATTCATCTATATCTCGGCCATCCTCTGTTTGGCGATGGCTACCGCGGCCAAAACCTCAACCTATCTGCTATTGCGTTACTTTGTGGATGAGGTACTTGGTCAGCCGGAAGCACCCATGCCCTATTACCTGATAGCCCTAGCCTTTGTGGCCTTGGCCATCTTTGAGGGCAGTTTCACCTTTTTGAGTGGTCGTTTTGCCGCTCGAGCATCCGAAGGCGTGACACTTCGCTTGCGGAACTATATGTTTGACCATCTGCAACGCCTGCCAGTATCCTATCATGATCAAGCTCAAACAGGTGACTTGGTGCAACGTTGCTCTTCCGATGTTGACGCGTTACGACGCTTTCTGGCAGAACAAGCCATCGGTCTAGGCCGGATTGTTCTGCTATTCAGCATCAACTTTGTCATGTTGTTGACGATCAACATCAAACTAACCTTTATGACGATTATATTTATCCCAGTGGTGATTATCATCTCGCTATTCTTCTTCAAAAAAGTAAGCAAGGCTTATGAAGAACATCAGGAAGAAGAGAGCGCGGTCTCGACCAATCTGCAAGAAAACCTGTCCGGGGTGCGAGTGGTGAAAGCCTTCGCTCGACAGCAGTTCGAGATAGACAAGTTTGAAGCGCACAATTGGGGTCAATATCAAAAAGGGCGACAGTTGATCAAGATGCATGCCATGTATTGGCCAGCTGTCGAAACGTTATCCATGTTCCAGTTTTTGCTGATGATGTACATGGGCGCGCTCATGGCCCTCAACGGCGAGATGACCATCGGCAGTTACATGGCCTTTATCGGCATGGCGATTTGGATTATCTTCCCGATTCAAAGTCTGGGTCGCTTGATTGTGCAACTCTCTGAGGGCATGGTCTCCTATCAGCGGGTGATCGATATTCTGGGCGAAAAGCCGGAACTGGTTAGCCCAGATGAAACTCCTATACCAACCTTGAACGATGCCGTCGCGGTTACAACCGTAGCCAATGGGTATCAGAACGGACATCATGATAACGGAAGCCAGAAAAATAGAACGTATAATAATCTAAGCCCAACGAAATCGGTTAATTTAACTCCA
The DNA here is from genome assembly GCA_030377895.1 of Anaerolineales bacterium HSG24. Lineage (GTDB taxonomy): Bacteria > Chloroflexota > Anaerolineae > 4572-78 > J111 > JAUCGB01. The sequence goes on along the minus strand of JAUCGB010000085.1, from coordinate 9,199 downwards.
TCCACCATTCGCGGCGAGGTGATGTTCCAAAATGTGTTCCTTCAGTATGGGACTGATACGCCCGTCCTCCAGAACATCTCGTTTGTGGTTAAACCGGGTCAAACCGTGGCCTTATTGGGCCCAACCGGCTCCGGCAAGTCGAGTCTGGTCAATCTGTTGCCTCGTTTTTATAACCTGACCTCGGGTGAAATTTGGCTCGATGGTAAACCGCTGTCTCAGCACGATTTGGCCGAACTACGGCAACAAATCGGCATTGTGGAACAGGAGCCGTTCCTATTCTCTCGTACCATTCGGGAAAATATTGCCTACGGAGTACAACAAAAGATCACGCAGGCTCAGATAGAGACGGCGGCCAAAGCAGCGGCCATCCATGACGTGATTATGACTTTTCCAGAAGGATATGACACTCTCGTTGGCGAGAAGGGCGTGACCTTGTCGGGTGGGCAGAAACAGCGGGTAGCGATTGCCAGAGTTCTGCTGAAATCGCCCACGATTCTAATCTTCGATGATGCCGTCTCGGCGGTGGACACGGAGACCGAGCAACTGATTCATGAAGCCTTGGAGAATCTGCAACATGGCCGCACCACCTTCATCATCGCCCACCGCATCCAAACCGTGATGCAGGCCGACAAGATTCTGGTGCTGGACAAAGGACGCATTGTCCAAACCGGAACCCATGCGGAGTTGATGAAAGAAGAGGGTATTTACAACGAGATTTATGATATACAATCGCAAATTGACATGGAGATTGCGTAATGCGTGAAACGTGATGCATGACCCTAAAGATTTTCAAAATCTTTAGGGTCTAATCCGCACCACATCTCACATATTACCATAAATAATAACAGTGGCTGAACAAAACTTTTTTGAAGAAGAAGAGTTTACCACCCAGTTTAACGGGGCGGTAATCAAACGAATATTCGAGCAGGCTCTACCCTATTGGAAACAGATGCTTGGTTTTATCTTTTTTATTGGGATTGTGGCCTGCTTAGACGGTATATTTACCTACATCACCAAGTTGGTGATTGATGAGGGGATTTTGGCAAATGACCTCAATCGTACCCAAGAGTTGCTGACCCTGTACGGTGGTCTCATCTTTTTACATATGATTGCGATCTTTAGTTTCATCAATCTAGCCGGAATTTTGGGGGAGCGAATTCAGTATGATTTACGTCAAAAAACCTTCAACCATCTGCAAGGGTTGTCGCTGTCCTACTTTGACCGCACGCCTGTTGGTTGGATTATGTCACGCGTCACCTCCGACTCCAGTAAAATTGCCGACTTGGTGACATGGGGTACACTCGACATCACTTGGGCGATTCTGAACATCATCACCTCTATCACCTTTATGATGATTATCAACTGGCAGTTGGCGATTGTGGTCATAATTACGGTTCCGATTCTAATCCAAATCGCCCTCTATTTTAAGCGAAAAATCTTGGTCGAGTTTCGTTTAGTGCGAAAGCTAAACTCAAAAGTGACTGGCGCGTTTAACGAGAACATCACCGGTGTGCGAGTGGTGAAGGCTCTGACTCGCGAGCATCGCAACTTGCAAGAATTTGACGAATTGACCACGACCATGTATCAAGCTGGTTATCGAGCGGCATGGCTGTCGGCCCTGTTTTTACCCGCCGTGCAGATTGTCGGGGCGACGGCCTTGGGAATTGTGATCTGGTATGGTGGCTGGCAAATTGAGATCGGCGGGCTGACCGTCGGCGGATTGCAGGCGTTCATCACTTACCTAACGTTGATGTTGTTCCCGATTCAAGATTTAGCCCGAGTCTATGCTCACATGCAAAACTCCATCGCCTCCGCCGAGCGCATCTTCTCCATGATTGATGCCGAGCCGGAGATTGTGGATCGACCCGATGCCCGTCCAGCAAAAACTTTAACTGGCGCGGTTGAGTTTGACAACGTGACATTCTATTACGACGAAGCCAAACAGGTGCTACCGGAGTTTAACCTCAAGGTGGATCCGGGTGAGATGATGGCCTTGGTCGGGCCAACCGGCGGTGGCAAGTCGAGCATCGTCAACTTGATCTATCGCTTCTATCAGCCAAAAGAGGGGACAATTCGCTTTGACGGAACCGATTACACTGAATTTACCATGCAGTCGATTCAATCTCAGATTGGCATGGTATTGCAAACACCGCACCTGTTTTCCGGCACAATTCGGGATAATATCCGTTATGGACGCTTAGAGGCTACCGATGAGCAGATTGAGCAAGCGGCCAAAATCGCCCATGCTCATGAGTTCATCGATCAGTTTGAAAAGGGTTACGATGAAGAAGTCGGTGAGGGGGGCAATCGCCTCTCGACGGGACAAAAGCAGTTGGTTAGCATCGCCCGCGCTGTCTTGGCCGATCCTCGTATCATGATTATGGATGAGGCCACCAGTTCGGTCGATACCCTGACCGAGGCTCAGATTCAGCAGGGCATGACCGCTCTGCTTGAGGGGCGAACCAGCTTTGTCATCGCCCACCGTCTCTCGACCATCAAACGGGCCGACCGTATCTTGGTGATTGAGGAGGGGCGCATCAAAGAGATGGGCAGTCATCAGGAGCTAATCCGAGCCAAGGGGCATTACTACTCCCTATACACCAAACAGTTTCACTCGGCAGATGCCACAGCAGAGCAGGTCGTGTCGAGTCAATCTAATTTGGGGTTAGCCGGGGTGTAGAAGACGGCTCTGACACAAAAGTATAGTTGGATAACAAGAACCCCAGTTTCTTAGGAAGCTGGGGTTCTTGTTATGCCTTATCCGCCGCATCATGCACTAAAGCCGCATGTAATTCTTGCTCGGCTTGCTGACGGGCTGATGTCTCTACAGTTCTTCAGAAAAAGATTTTCACGTGACGCTACAAGCGTCACCTACGGTAATTGGAGGTCACGCTTGTAGCGTGACAACAAACAATAAACTGAAAAAGATTATCTGAAAGACTGTACCTGTCTTACAACTTTCGGCTATCAACGTAAGCCGAGACATGTAGCACATGCTTCAGCCTGTGCGGCACAGTCTAAAGACTGTGCTACGATATTATCTGTCGCACGTTAAGTTGATAGCCCAACTTTCGGGGCACTCGGAAATCTCTATTTTAAGAAGAGTATGGTAAAATTCAGTTAGGAATGAGCATTAATTAACATGTGCATGTTGATAGTTCGCCTTCGACAAGCTCAGGCTACGTCGCGCCGCCTGAGCTTGTCGAAGGCGAAATTCTAATGTTGCGGGATGAGGTGAATGAAGAAAAATAGACAAATATTGTCGATTCTGTCGGTTATTCTGTTAGCGACATGGTTACGTTTGGCTTACCTGCCGACCCTACCCCCCGGCCTCAACTTTGACGAAGCCGGAAACGGTGTGGCCGCGCTCGATCTTTTGCAAGGCCAACTCCGTATTTGGTGGACGATTGGTGGCGGGAAAGAGCCGTTATGGCCCTATATCATCGCCTTGTCCACCTCGCTGTTTGGCCTCTCCCCGTTGAGCCTGCGCTTGCCCGCCGCCTTCATCGGGATTCTGACCGTGGCCGTCAGCTACCCCTTTATGCGAGCTATATTCCCTGCTCGGTACGGCCATTGGCTCGGCTTGCTGACCGCCTTGGGTATCGCCACCTCCCAATGGCACATCCATTTTAGCCGACTTGGTTTCCGAGCCATTCTGCTTCCCCTGTTAGCAACGCTGACCTTCTACTTCTTCTGGAAAAGTTTGGGCGGAACGCAGAAAGACGGGTTAAACCCTTACACCCCGTTTTTCGGTAAGAAAAACCTAATTTGGGAAAATATTCTAAAATTGTCGGTCTTGGGCATGTCCTTGGCGGTCTATAGTTATCTGGCTGCTCGACTATTACCACTGGTACTTCTAATTTTTATAACCATTTTTTTCTTCCAAAGTACGTTTTTTTCTTGGCGACTCTTCATCAGAGTAAAAGATACCATTGATTTCCTTTACAGGGTATTTCAGTTCTATCTTAAATACTTGACCATCTATTTTTTCTGGCTAATCCTATTTTTGCTTCCCCTGCTTATCCATTTCTTTTACTATCCGGCTGATTTTGTCGCCCGCGCTGGATCCGTCTCGATATTTAGTCCCGAATGGAATCATAGTGATTTGCTTGGCACGGCATGGCAAACCCTGCTGACCACCCTCAGCACCTACGTTGCCCTTGCTGGTGATCCGAATCCGCTGGTTAATCTGCCCGGTCAACCAGCCATATCCGTACTTCTTGTACCATTTTTTTTACTTGGTTTTATCGTGGTTCTGTTTTCAATACTGATCAACTTTCGGTCTATTTTTGCTAATCCATATCTGTTCCTGCTCTGCTGGTGGAGTGTCATGCTCTTGCCTGCCGTCCTAGCCCCCGAAGGCGCGCCCCATCATTTGCGTTTGATCGGTACGCTGGTTCCGACTTATGCTTTTGTGGCAATCGGTTTCATGTCCACCGTAACGATTTGTCAGAGTGGGAGCGCGGACTTCCAGCCTGCGGCAGACAATCGCCTAGTCGTGTTGATTCTAACCTGCTATTTGCTGGTTCTAGGTCAAACCTGCCAAAATTACTTCATCCACTGGCCGAATCAGGTCGATTTTACCATGCCCTACGACCTGTACGCGGTAAACCTCGCCGAGCAGATACGTACCGCACTGCCAGAGGCTCATTATGTTATTCCGATGGATATTCGGGCTGGTGAGGAGGCGCGCCATTATACGCTCGACTATCTGCTGGCCGAGCAGTCAGCCCGTTACAGTTACATTCCGGTTGACGAGCGCAACGCCGAGCAGGTGTTAAATCAAACCTTGCCCAATCATCAAGATTTGTATATAGTTCGTTGGACAGCCGATAAACATCAGGCCGCCGATGAGAAAGAGATTGTCACCTTTTTGCTAGAAAACTACGCCCTGTATCAGGGTGAAGAGACCTTTCCCGTCTATCGACTGGAGCATTATCAGCCGTCCGATGCAACTTCAACCCTAACCGCGATCTCGTTACCGTCCATCGATCAACCCATCGGAGCGAATTTCGACAATCTGCTTCGGCTTGATGCCGCGCATGTTGAGCCAACTGCTCAGAGTGGTGACTGGCTGTCGGTAGCGATTACCCTCGCTCCATTCGCCCCGATGGAGGTCGATTACAAAGCCTCTTTGCGACTCATCTCTGCCGATGGGGAACGAGTGGCCCAAAAAGATCGCCATCTACGCCACAACTTTCATCAAGGCACGTCGCTTTGGCCGCCAGAGACAGTCAACGAATATTATCTGTTACCCATCCCGCTCGACACACCACTCGGCTCTTATACCGTCAGCCTTGTCATCTATCATCCTGATACCCAAGCCCCGTTGGTGGCGGATGGTCTGGTTGAGGTATCGTTGGGGTCGGTGGAAATTTCAGGTGAGCCTTATTAGACTCAATATATACTTTTTAACTCTAAAACTATTAGCTTTATTTTTATAAGGAGAGCATTATGAATGATGAAACCCCAGAAATGGGGAGGTTTATCGCTATACTAACATTAAGCTTGACGTTTCTTTTGGGGTATGCTGTGCCAGCGCTTTTTGGGGCATGGGTATTAACCTTGATTTTACCGTACAGTTTTTCTCAAGTAATGTGGTTAACCTTAGGAGTGATCGTTGCTTTAAGTTTTGTGATGTTAGATGCAAGCCAAACAATAACGCCAGGTGGATTTGATATCCTGCACATAATCATAACGATTATCATCAGTTATATTTTTTTGACCATATCAGCGCTGTTAGGCTGGCTATCCACCTATTTACCAATTGATGTATCACTATTTGAGCTAACGGCACTTTTTGCAATTAGCCTAGTCACTGGAAGCAGTATACTGGTCAAAGCACTTATAACCGAAAACTTTGATGATTCTCCCGATAAACTCTTAAATCATATAGAGACCGTTAGCCACAAATCCAAAAGACGAAAACGACGATCAAAATAAAAGCACATTTACGAAAAGGATTGCAAAAAAATGGGAATATACATAATACGTATCCTCTCAGCGATACTTTGGCTTATCTTTAGCCTTCTTGTACTCATCGCGTTCGGAATACCAATATTTTTCGGTAGTGCTGTTACCTTGACTGATGGGACATCGGAAGTAAATATTCAGTGAACTTGCCAGAAGGAGCGTCAGAAACCCGATTTTTTTAAGAAATCGGGTTTCTAGGGCGGTTTTACTGAACTTTTACCATCGGAATAAATCCCGATGCTAATAGCTTAAGCAGGCTAAAGCCAGCTAGATAGGCCGCTTCAGCGGTCTTGAGCTTTTAGCCTTGTGGCTTTAGCCCAAGGTTATCAGTCAACAGGTCAACACTACCCAATTTTATCCACTAAGTAAACGAATATGCGAATAACGAATTACCTCATTCCGCTTGGCCTGTTTTTGTTGACTCTTATTCCTCGTGCCTACGACCTGTCCCGTTTCACCACTGCCGACGAGGCCAAATGGGTCTATCGCTCGGCTCAATTTTTAGCCGCTTTTTTGAGTGGAGACTTCGCCGCGACCAGCGTCAACCTAACCCCGGCGGTGACGACGACATGGCTCGGTAGTATCGGCCTAATCGTTTATCACTACATCCATCAGGCTGAGTTGGGGCTACCTCTGATCGAGTGGTTGCACACCCTACCAGAGTTCCGCGCCGCTCTTCCTCATTTGGTGGCGGTGCGTTGGCCTATGGTCATTTTTACCTCGTTGACAGTGGCTCTGAGTTATCTGCTGGCCCAACGACTGTTCGGATCAACCATCGCCCTAATCGGGACAATTTTTATCGCCCTTGACCCGCATACCATCTCCCTCTCTCGCATCATCGGCCATGATGCGCCGACAGCCATGTTTATTTTGCTCAGTCTACTATTTCTGTTGTCCACATTAGCGGATAGTCAGGATAAAAACGATCAGAACGGAGGTCAAACCTTTAGATTCGAGCGACCAATATGGGCAACATGGGCAACAATGAAGATTTGGATTCCGATTTGGATTCCTAAAAATTTCCTGTTGTCGGGAGTTATGGCTGGATTAGCGTTTCTCTCAAAAGCCCCGTCCCTGTTTCTGATTCCCTTTGTCGGCCTAGTACTGTTCTCATCATCTGTTGTCGCTTTAATTGTGTCTCGCGGAGGTACTTCCGTGAGACCTTTTCGCTGGGCCGATTTGTTCATGATTTTATGCGTCCGCTTATTAGCTTGGTTAGGCATGGCCTATTTAACCTTCGTGCTGATTTGGCCCGCCGCGTGGCAAGCACCATTGGCCGCGCCCTACTCGGTTATCGAGAATGCCTTTTTATCCGCTACCGACTCTGTCGAGGCATCGCAGGATGGCTATTGGTTGGTTCCAAATTTGGGTCTTTTCTACTATATAGTTTACGGCGGATTCAAACTCAGTCCGTTGGTCATGGTTGGGTTGATGTTGGCCCTGTGGCGGTTGTGGCATCGACGAGCGCAGATTATATCGCTGAATAGAAGTAAAAACCTCGCATTGTGTGCCTTCTCGGTAGAGCGACAGATAACATGGCTGTTTCTGTTTGCCCTACTATTTACCATTTTTATGACATTGGCCGATAAACGCAGTCCCCGTTATATTTTGCCGATTTTTCCGGCTTTATCGTTTGTAGCCGCATACGGATGGTTTCGCATAGTCATTGGCTATCCTAATCCTAACTCCAAACAACTACCCCTATTAATCTCACTAACCATATCGGCTATGTTGATTGTTTTGCCCTACATGCCTTACTACTACAACTATTACAACCCGTTGCTTGGTGGCACATGGTTCGCTCCGCGACTGGTCAAAATCGGCTGGGGTGAGGGACTGGATCAAGTTGGGCGATACCTACAACGGACTCAGCCTCACAGTCGAGTCGGAGTGGCCTACGCCTCCACCGTCGCCCCCTATTTTCAGGGCCGAATCGGTAGTGTGACCGGATCCAATCTGGATGCGGTGGTCTTATATCGGAAGCAGATTCAGTCAGGTGAGCCAGACCCCATTTTCATCACCTATTTCCAGCACATGGATAGGCTGTTTCAGGTGAATTTGAATGGGCTGAATTATGCTCAGGTCTATGCTGGCCCAACGTTGACCATGCTCTCTCCCGCTGAAGGCGAGTCAAATGAAAGCGAGTCAAATGAAGGCGAGTCAAATCAGCCAGTGGCCTTTCGTCCGCTTAGTAAATACGGCTCGATTGGTCAGCCACTCATGGTGGATGTACTATGGTCTGTGGAACAGGGGACAGAGCATAATCAGCATGCCCCGACAGTCAGCCTCTATCCGCTTGACCAGAGTGAAGTAATCGCAGTCAACTCCGCCCCGATTGAAGCATGGGCCGACAATTTGCGGATCAGTCGGCATCTGCTGTCGTTGCCCCTAACCCTTGAGCGAGGGCGCTATCAACTTTACGCTGGCGACCAACCGTTGGGTGAAATTGACCTGCGCCATTTTGAACTGCCGGATCCGACTCTGTCACAACCTGCCAACAGAGTTGTCTTTAACGACCAGATTGCTATTATTGGATATCGGTTTATTCCCACCGAGGATTATATCAGCGTCCGGTTGGCGTGGCAATCGCGACGGTCTCCCTTGCCTGATTATACCGTTTTTGTCCAGTTGATTGATATGGAGACGAATGAACGGGTAGCAGGTTTCGATTCTCAGCCAGTGCAAGGGGCATGGCCGACGAGTCGTTGGTTGACCAACGAGGTGATCATGGATGAGATTCTCATCGCCGTGCCGCCTGATTTATCCTCAGGATACTACAGCATCATCGTGGGACTATATCAACCTGAAACAGGTCAACGGCTCACGTTAGCGAATGGTCAGGATCATTGGCTCTTGCCGTGGACATTTATATGGGGCGATGTGGAGTAGAGTCCTAAATAAGTTGCGCGTTTCGACATCGCCTTCGACAAGCTCAGGCTACGTAGCCTGAGCTTGTCGAAGGCGGACTACCAGCAATAAGGAAAATATAAAGTGACCATACAGAGTTATCTAAACGTAATCAATAAAAGATTTAAATCTGGTATTTCAAGGGAACATTCCTACAGGACTGATCTTGAAAATTTGATCCGTGAACTGGCAAAAGATGTTGAAGTTACTAACGAACCGGCGAATGTCACGGATTGTGGCAATCCAGATTTTGTGATTACCCATCGCCAAATTCCCATCGGCCATATTGAAGACAAAGACATTTGCAAAGACCTCAATA
>JAUCGB010000011.1 GCA_030377895.1 Anaerolineales bacterium HSG24 | reverse complement strand
TTGATGGTTCAGCGTCCACAGATGAGTATGGTTGAGATAAGCTCAGTATAGCTGCAGATTTGTGGTTCATATACTATCAGTTGGAAGCCTAAAATGGATCGAATGGGATAAAACTTTACTACTACGCAGATTTTATTCCCTACTTAGTCTTTCAGTATCCTAAAATGGATCGAATTGGGTGAAACTCCCCAGGCTTACGAGCCATAGTCTTACCCGATGAAACTTTCAGTATCCTAAAATGGATCGAATTGGGTGAAACTCTATTTGATTTTAACTGAAAACCCGCAAGCCTACGTACTTTCAGTATCCTAAAATGGATCGAATTGGGTGAAACGTAAAAAGTTTACGTCACTAGTTAGCCAATTCGCAACTTTCAGTATCCTAAAATGGATCGAATTGGGTGAAACGCCATACAGAGTAACATTCAACGCCTTGTGCATTCATTCTTTCAGTATCCTAAAATGGATCGAATTGGGTGAAACGTGGACAGCTTGGGAAAACAAAACCGTCTTAATCTCACTTTCAGTATCCTAAAATGGATCGAATTGGGTGAAACCAATTGTAACGGAGGCTTTACAGTATGGAATTACATGAACTTTCAGTATCCTAAAATGGATCGAATTGGGTGAAACTAGTATTGTGGTTATTGGTGGTCAATCTGTTAGTGCTTTCAGTATCCTAAAATGGATCGAATTGGGTGAAACCCTAATAGACGAGTTAATTTTGGGCAAAAAGAAAACTTTCAGTATCCTAAAATGGATCGAATTGGGTGAAACAGTGTCCCAAGATACGGTTATTCCGTCGTACAGTACTTTCAGTATCCTAAAATGGATCGAATTGGGTGAAACCGATTTGAACTACGTATGACTACATCAACCAAAAAACTTTCAGTATCCTAAAATGGATCGAATTGGGTGAAACTACAGGTTGAAATTTACCCTTTTGATGCAAAGGCTAAACTTTCAGTATCCTAAAATGGATCGAATTGGGTGAAACTTGACCTTGCGACCTTCGCAGGATAGCTCCTTAAAAACTTTCAGTATCCTAAAATGGATCGAATTGGGTGAAACCGGGTGAATGTACGGTAACGATAGAGTCGCCTTGGAGCTTTCAGTATCCTAAAATGGATCGAATTGGGTGAAACATAAAGTGAATGGATTCGCTTCTGGCAACAGTGTTGCTTTCAGTATCCTAAAATGGATCGAATTGGGTGAAACAAAATACTGCGGCTTGGTGGTCTAATTTTATTGGTACGGCTTTCAGTATCCTAAAATGGATCGAATTGGGTGAAACTTAGACTAATTTTAATGTCTGTATTCACTAACACGATCTTTCAGTATCCTAAAATGGATCGAATTGGGTGAAACGTAGTAAGATTTTCCGTTGTACTGCTGAACCTTCATCTTTCAGTATCCTAAAATGGATCGAATTGGGTGAAACGCCTTGTGCATTGCGCTGTGGCAGGGTCAAGCGGATCTTTCAGTATCCTAAAATGGATCGAATTGGGTGAAACTCCCCGTCATCGTCTACCACAGCCGGTGGATGGGGCTTTCAGTATCCTAAAATGGATCGAATTGGGTGAAACACTGTTTTGATTTGGCGTGACGACGGCCAAAACGTGGCTTTCAGTATCCTAAAATGGATCGAATTGGGTGAAACTTTTGTGGAAAATATCGAATTGAGCAGTCTGATATTACTTTCAGTATCCTAAAATGGATCGAATTGGGTGAAACTAACCGAGCTGAGTCCGTCTGGAAACGTTTTATTCACACTTTCAGTATCCTAAAATGGATCGAATTGGGTGAAACGAAAAAACGATTAAAGAATGGTAATATCTCAGTGTCTTTCAGTATCCTAAAATGGATCGAATTGGGTGAAACGATGGTGTTAGATCAGTTTGGACGCGCAGACGTATCTTTCAGTATCCTAAAATGGATCGAATTGGGTGAAACGGAATATCACCCCGCTCCCATCGGTTGATGGTCATCTTTCAGTATCCTAAAATGGATCGAATTGGGTGAAACCTTTTTGACACTGGCTATAGTTGGCGATTGAACAAAACTTTCAGTATCCTAAAATGGATCGAATTGGGTGAAACACTGAAACCCAAATCCTCTCACTCGCAGATTTAGGTAGCTTTCAGTATCCTAAAATGGATCGAATTGGGTGAAACCTGGATTTACATCATCATCAAGAAAAAGCTCGGTGAGCTTTCAGTATCCTAAAATGGATCGAATTGGGTGAAACATGGGCACGGTATCATGACGGGAATTGTGGCTTTACTTTCAGTATCCTAAAATGGATCGAATTGGGTGAAACTACCCCTGAGCAGGACGATTGGACAATAGAGCAGATTCTTTCAGTATCCTAAAATGGATCGAATTGGGTGAAACACGGCCAGCGCAAGAATGTGGTCGTCAACCGGAATCTTTCAGTATCCTAAAATGGATCGAATTGGGTGAAACTAAAGCCGAAACCAATCGTTATATCACCATCCGGCACTTTCAGTATCCTAAAATGGATCGAATTGGGTGAAACTTTTGTGGTAAGTCATGAGGTAAGTATTCTCCGTATCTTTCAGTATCCTAAAATGGATCGAATTGGGTGAAACTTGTAGCTTTCTATCAATTGCGTACCTTTCACGAACTTTCAGTATCCTAAAATGGATCGAATTGGGTGAAACAATAAGCCGAATAACAAGCACCATGACATAAATTTCTTTCAGTATCCTAAAATGGATCGAATTGGGTGAAACAAAATTACGCCCCATGCCAAAATTAGAGAAGATTTTACTTTCAGTATCCTAAAATGGATCGAATTGGGTGAAACTTTTTTCTTTACCTTAGATATTTCTGGCAAAAAAACTTTCAGTATCCTAAAATGGATCGAATTGGGTGAAACGATGGGGTAAGAACTGCTGTGTGTGATGCGTCAATCGTCTTTCAGTATCCTAAAATGGATCGAATTGGGTGAAACCAAAAGTGTAAAAATGCTTTTCATTATCAAAAGAGAACTTTCAGTATCCTAAAATGGATCGAATTGGGTGAAACGGGAAAAGATATTAGTGAAGCTATTGAAATATTATCTTTCAGTATCCTAAAATGGATCGAATTGGGTGAAACTGATTGCACCTATGAGCAATCGAATAATTAGCAGATTACTTTCAGTATCCTAAAATGGATCGAATTGGGTGAAACTTGACTCTGTTCCACCCTTGCCAGCTAACCAGTCACTTTCAGTATCCTAAAATGGATCGAATTGGGTGAAACATGATAGCGCATCAGTTCCGTTTTACGATTGAATTACCTTTCAGTATCCTAAAATGGATCGAATTGGGTGAAACTTGTATTGAGCCGTGTTCTCATCATTCCAATCATCCTTTCAGTATCCTAAAATGGATCGAATTGGGTGAAACTTCAACGGTCACAGTCACGGGGCCTGATTATGACTTCTTTCAGTATCCTAAAATGGATCGAATTGGGTGAAACCACAATGGATTCTTCTACTGCCTTATCATCAACATCTTTCAGTATCCTAAAATGGATCGAATTGGGTGAAACAGAGCAACAAAGAGTCGTTTCACCAAGGCATTTTAGCACTTTCAGTATCCTAAAATGGATCGAATTGGGTGAAACGCCGCTCGGCTGTGGCATCAAGTATCTCTTTGAGCTGACTTTCAGTATCCTAAAATGGATCGAATTGGGTGAAACTCGTCAACGAAAATGTACACGGCTCCTCGTTTCGACTTTCAGTATCCTAAAATGGATCGAATTGGGTGAAACGGCAAGCTCGCGGAACTCTGTGAACTTGTAGAATTCTTTCAGTATCCTAAAATGGATCGAATTGGGTGAAACGCGGATCAACGGCGGCTTGCAACAGAGCCAGAAGCCTTTCAGTATCCTAAAATGGATCGAATTGGGTGAAACATTCCGCTGTTTTATTTCATGCACCTCATGACCGACACTTTCAGTATCCTAAAATGGATCGAATTGGGTGAAACAAAATGAAGGTCTTGTAAAGTCTTGTTAAAGTCTTGTCTTTCAGTATCCTAAAATGAGGGTAATTGCAATTATTAATGGAACACGCCAAAACGTAGAATAATACACGTTTGGCCTCTAATAGAACGCGTTCAGCGTAATCTATTAAAAAATAGTGAACGAAAAACGATCAATATTGTACGTTGGGCAGTTAATATTCTACGCTGAACGTAGAATATTAAACGTAGGCAAAAAAGAAGCCTTGTAGCCCAAGTGTAGCAAGGGTTCGAGCGATTGAAGGGATTGAAACTAAAAAAGGCTTGAAATAGTCTCCCTATTTGGCGTAGAATTAGTTTGCCAAAACAACTCTATTCCAAAATAGTCAGGAGACTACAAACCATGATACATCTTTTAGAGAATGTTAGCAATTCGTTCAAACGTCGTACGGTTGGTTTACCCTTAGTAAGACCAAAATTAGGCCTGTTAAATTCCGAAGATTTACCAAAAACAGTGCAAGAATGTCCTGTTTGTCAAAAATACTTGCGGTTGTTAGGGACATTAGATTGGAAGAATTTTCCCAAACGTCCTTCTAAGCCGGGAATTATCCCCGAAGATAGAAGACCTTACTTGGCGGCATACTTGGTTAAAATAAACCAAAAACTCACCTGCATGTCCGATTTACGAACCTATTTACTTGAACATCCAACCTTGGTCTGGTTGCTGGGGTTTCCTCTTGTGCCTGATCTCCAATCACCGTGGGGATTTGATGTGCCTGCCTCAGTGCCTACAAGACAACAGTTCGTAACCGTTCTCCGAACAGTAGACAACCAACTAACTCAATTCCTACTCAATGACACGATTCGTCTCATTCGTGAAGCGTTACCAGCAGACACTCTGTTTGGAGATGTCATCTCTCTTGATACCAAACATGTCATTGCTTGGGTCAAGGAGAATAACCCCAAAACCTACATCAAACAAGGGCGGTATGACAAACACAAACAGCCCAATGGTGATAAAGATTGCAAATTGGGGGTCAAGCGACAACGCAATCAGTTTTTTAAGGGGAATTCCAAAACGCCTTTAACAAACCCTCAACCTGCCAGCAAAGTCAAGGTTTCAGAATATTTTTGGGGCTATGCGTCAGGGATAGTAGTCACAAAAATCCCTGCTTGGGGAGAGATTGTTCTCGCAGAACTGACCCAAACCTTTGATGAAAGTGATGTCTCTTATTTCTTCCCTCTGATGCAAGATGCGGAACAACGCTTAGGCTTTCGACCTCACTTTGGTACCTTTGATGCGTGGTATGTCTATCAACATTTTTATGAAGTTGGAGGTGTCGCCGCCGTTCCGTTAGCCGAGCGATATACCAAACAACTTGCTTGTTTTGACTCTCTTGGACCACCACTTTGTCGGGCTGGATTACGAATGACTTTTAAATCTTCCTTCAGGGCTAACAGAGGTCTCAAACCTCATAAAAAAAGCCGTTATGTCTGTCCCTTAGATCTCAAACAACAATCCTGCCCTATTCAACATGCCAAGGTCGCTAAAGGAGGCTGTGCAACAACGTTTATTGACGAACCCGGTGCGATTATCAGGCATCTTATCGACCGTCAAGCCTCTTGGTACAAAAATATCTACAATCAACGCACTGCCACCGAGCGGATCAACTCACAAGCCAAAGAGTTTGGTATCGAACGACCTAAACTTCGAAACCAACAAGCCATCGTCAACTTCAACTCTCTGATTTACGTCCTCATCAATCTTCGAACTTGGCAACGTATCCAGAAACGGTTATCGCGTATAACCAATACGTCCGCAGTTTCTATCCCCTGTTGACCCTCTTTTTTCAACCTTAAATCTACCCCGTTTTTAGACCCTTTTTTAACCTTACGGAATCGGGCTGTTTTGGCGACTGAAACTTTTTCCCGATTTTTTGCTGGTTTCAATATCCAGAGAGGCCGTAACCCCTACGGATACGGCCTCTCCGAACATCGTTCATTATTCTACGACGAATGTGCATTATTCTACGTTTTGGCGCGTTCTATTAATAATTGCAATTACCCTCCCTAAAATGGATCGAATTGGGTGAAACGTAATGACTGGTACACGCTCAATAGATTGTTATCCGTTTCAGTATCCTAAAATGGATCGAATTGGGTGAAACTAATCGAACAGCCGTTGTAGTTGGCTCAGAAGTGTTGTTTCAGTATCCTAAAATGGATCGAATTGGGTGAAACCGGTTAAACTATTGGCATTGTTTGACCACGCATAAGCTTTCAGTATCCTAAAATGGATCGAATTGGGTGAAACTACAACCGTATAAATCACCAGTAAAGCGCATTAAACACTTTCAGTATCCTAAAATGGATCGAATTGGGTGAAACATTAAGGGAGCCGCATGGGTAGCGGCCCACATCAACCTTTCAGTATCCTAAAATGGATCGAATTGGGTGAAACTTGCCTCGTTTGCGAGGTACTCTTTATCCTGTTATAGCTTTCAGTATCCTAAAATGGATCGAATTGGGTGAAACTTATAGTGATGGGTACACAGAATGGGAAAAAACCATCTTTCAGTATCCTAAAATGGATCGAATTGGGTGAAACTCTCGGGGTCTTCATCGGAGGCCGCGGCAAGCTCCACCTTTCAGTATCCTAAAATGGATCGAATTGGGTGAAACGCGGATAACGACCAGTACCCTGATAGGAACGGCACTTTCAGTATCCTAAAATGGATCGAATTGGGTGAAACCTCCATAGCTTCGCGGTCTGTTCAGATACCAAAGTCTTTCAGTATCCTAAAATGGATCGAATTGGGTGAAACTGGCGAATGGCAACCAACGCCATTAAATGCCAACGGGGCTTTCAGTATCCTAAAATGGATCGAATTGGGTGAAACACAGGTACACAACCGATTTACATCAGGCCGTTCGTGATTCTTTCAGTATCCTAAAATGGATCGAATTGGGTGAAACTCGGGGTCTTCCAATACATTACTCTGTTCTTCAATAACTTTCAGTATCCTAAAATGGATCGAATTGGGTGAAACTCTAAATTGTTCAATCTTGAGAGAGAGTGAGATAGCTTTCAGTATCCTAAAATGGATCGAATTGGGTGAAACTGAATTTGTCGCTGTCCAACTTTCCTGATGAGATACTTTCAGTATCCTAAAATGGATCGAATTGGGTGAAACCTATTTGGTGGCTGTTGACCAATCGAGTTGACGGCGGCTTTCAGTATCCTAAAATGGATCGAATTGGGTGAAACTGCGATAACTGGATTAGACCAACAATCCGCCTCGCTTCTTTCAGTATCCTAAAATGGATCGAATTGGGTGAAACCACTTGGCTGAGCCGAAACTATACGGATTATTTCTTCTTTCAGTATCCTAAAATGGATCGAATTGGGTGAAACTCTGCCATTGTGCTATGCCTCGTTTGGTGCTTTGGTTCTTTCAGTATCCTAAAATGGATCGAATTGGGTGAAACTTATTGCATCGTCTAAATCCACGCTGAAATTGTTTTCTTTCAGTATCCTAAAATGGATCGAATTGGGTGAAACTCAAGCTGTTAAAGACACCGATCATTCCTTCCCAACTTTCAGTATCCTAAAATGGATCGAATTGGGTGAAACTGGAGTTTGAAAGAAATAAATACAAGTTGATAAATCTTTCAGTATCCTAAAATGGATCGAATTGGGTGAAACTTTTCTCCGAAAACCGCGCGCCCATATTTCGGTATCTTTCAGTATCCTAAAATGGATCGAATTGGGTGAAACTACCACAAAAGGACATAAAACTATGGCTGAACAAACTTTCAGTATCCTAAAATGGATCGAATTGGGTGAAACTTGCTGACCGCTGGTGGGTTCGCACTGCGATAACGACTTTCAGTATCCTAAAATGGATCGAATTGGGTGAAACGCCAACGGGGAGGTAAAGAAAGCGGTATATATTGGAGCTTTCAGTATCCTAAAATGGATCGAATTGGGTGAAACCAGATTCCCCGCCCATGCCATAGGCAAGGAAAAAGTCTTTCAGTATCCTAAAATGGATCGAATTGGGTGAAACATATAAATTATACGTTATCTAAATGAAGAGTAAAGCTTTCAGTATCCTAAAATGGATCGAATTGGGTGAAACTTTAGATGAGCCGCGTATTGTCAAGACGATTGGGGCTTTCAGTATCCTAAAATGGATCGAATTGGGTGAAACGGCTATAATGTGGGCTGAATTTCTGCCAGTTCGGACTTTCAGTATCCTAAAATGGATCGAATTGGGTGAAACCTATGCTTCCGATAGTTTGCGATTGTGGATGCGGAGCTTTCAGTATCCTAAAATGGATCGAATTGGGTGAAACTTTGTGTACGCCCCTCCAAGAACATCTGTGCTACTAACTTTCAGTATCCTAAAATGGATCGAATTGGGTGAAACAGCCCTCACGAAATTAAGCTATTTCCGCAAGTTTGCGTCTTTCAGTATCCTAAAATGGATCGAATTGGGTGAAACCAAATTGTCGCTCCTACAGCACCGGAACAGCAAAAATCTTTCAGTATCCTAAAATGGATCGAATTGGGTGAAACTAGAGGTCGTGATACAAAATCCGTTGACTAGTACTATACTTTCAGTATCCTAAAATGGATCGAATTGGGTGAAACTTGCTGGTACAAATTGCTACTGATTTGTTGCCGTTCTTTCAGTATCCTAAAATGGATCGAATTGGGTGAAACGTTGGATGTAATATGGAATGACGATGAATTTCAACTTTCAGTATCCTAAAATGGATCGAATTGGGTGAAACGCGATATGACCAATCATACCAATGATTTATTGGCTTTCAGTATCCTAAAATGGATCGAATTGGGTGAAACTTAACACTGGACGATATGCAAAATGCCCTAATGCACTTTCAGTATCCTAAAATGGATCGAATTGGGTGAAACATGCGATGACAGGCGGCGATTTTGCCCCGTTAGCTTTCTTTCAGTATCCTAAAATGGATCGAATTGGGTGAAACAGGTTAAATCAGGATGTTAATAGACCCTTTTAGTTCTTTCAGTATCCTAAAATGGATCGAATTGGGTGAAACCGCCAGCAGATGGGAAGCAAGGCAATGAGACAACCTTTCAGTATCCTAAAATGGATCGAATTGGGTGAAACTTGATTGGATAACACAAGAGCGCCGTATTAGAGGACTTTCAGTATCCTAAAATGGATCGAATTGGGTGAAACAATGGCTTCTGAATGACGACGCTTTGGCTTTTCTGTCTTTCAGTATCCTAAAATGGATCGAATTGGGTGAAACGAAACATTGGAAACTCAACTGATAGCTGAGTTTGAACTTTCAGTATCCTAAAATGGATCGAATTGGGTGAAACTGGCAAGTCCACCACGAATTGCCGAATGGTTTGAATCTTTCAGTATCCTAAAATGGATCGAATTGGGTGAAACATAATTATAGATTTATGTCGGATTGCCAAAAACGATCTTTCAGTATCCTAAAATGGATCGAATTGGGTGAAACAATTGTTGTGATGAGAGCAAAGCACCGTAAGAAGTGCTTTCAGTATCCTAAAATGGATCGAATTGGGTGAAACTCTGTTCGTGCATCCTGCGAAAATCGGCTAATGGCACTTTCAGTATCCTAAAATGGATCGAATTGGGTGAAACACGAAGTCACGGCCCAAAACGTAAAGTTTCTTGGCCTTTCAGTATCCTAAAATGGATCGAATTGGGTGAAACGAGGGGTGGTATCACTCTGATACCCCTGAATCTGAGCTTTCAGTATCCTAAAATGGATCGAATTGGGTGAAACCATAACCCTACACAACTAGCATTACTGTTTTCAGAACTTTCAGTATCCTAAAATGGATCGAATTGGGTGAAACGACGGTTAGGGGACGGTTTGAAACTCTCAAGACTGACTTTCAGTATCCTAAAATGGATCGAATTGGGTGAAACGATTAAGCCGCCAAGCCACGCCCATGTCAACGTCAAGTCTTTCAGTATCCTAAAATGGATCGAATTGGGTGAAACGCTAATGCGGGTGCTTCGTGGACGTGGTATCCTCTACACTTTCAGTATCCTAAAATGGATCGAATTGGGTGAAACCCAAAATTCTATTGGCCCTAATTTTAAGCCAAAGTTCATAAGTTGGCAAAAAAACGCTCACAGTCCATTGTGGAGCTTTGGTGTAGATGTGATTCCACTCAAATTTAGCGAATAGGGTGAGGATTTTCTCATGTCTTGTTTTGTCCTAAAATCCCCTAGAGTTGAGAACCGCCCCAACCGCCCAACTGACAAGCGATTGAGGCTAAAAGGCTCTTGATTAGAATCGCGAAAACGACTGAGTTGGTCACCAAATTTAGCTGTGTTGAGAAACCATCCCGCTCAGACATCATTACAGAAGCGCCGAAACTCACACACTTCACATTTACGCCGCTGTTTAGTTGGCTCCGGCATCGACTCATGCAAAACAATCGTCTGCATGATCTCCAGCGACCGTTTCAACTGTTTTTCCATCCGACTCGAAAACTTAACCTCAGTGGCCCGTCGTTTGGGAATCGAATATAAAAAACTAAAATGGTGAATGGTAAATTATAAGTGGCAAATGAGCATCCGCGTTAATTAGTTCAGACTAAATTTTCTGTCGGGTACTAAAATTTACCCTTTATAATTCACCATTTACCATTTATAATTTCATTCAAGACATGACAACATTCAATCTCGTGTTTGAAGGGGGTGGAGCCAAAGGGCTAGTCTTGATAGGGGCTTTGCAGACCCTCATCGGCCAAGGACACACCCCCGGACGTTTGTTAGGTACATCTGCCGGAGCGATTACGGCCACTCTGTTAGCGGCGGGCTACACGGCTGATGAGATTTTCGACTTTGCCATCGAAAAGGTGGAAGATGAAAATGGCGATCAAAAGGCGCGGTTTGCCACTTTTCTGGATGAACCGGCCTTCAACGATGACGATATAAAAGAGAGCTTTATCTTTAAGCTGTTTACAAGTATCGACATTCCCCTCGTGCCAACCGAAGCCGAGGTCAAGGATAATGCCTTGTTTGGCCTGCTCAAGAGCATAAACGTCAACCTCACTGAGGAAGAGCTTACTTTTAAGATTTTGCAAACGTTATTGGGAAAAGATCGGTTTCGGCACCTCTTTTCGTTTGTGGAGAAGGGTGGCCTGTACGCTGGGCAAGCCTTTACCGATTGGCTAACCGAAAAGCTAACCGCCAAAGGATTCGGCACGGCCACTCTGGCTGAGATGTACGCCCAAACGGGTCGAGATTTGACGGTGATTGCCTCCAACACCACCCGCGAGGAGATGATGGCGCTGAACCATCGCACCGCACCTGACTGTCCGGTGGTGTGGGCGGTTCGCATGTCGATGAGTATCCCCTTTTTGTGGCAAGAGGTACGCTGGCAAGAGGATTGGGGCTTGTATCATGGTCTCGACATCAAAGGCTCAACCATTGTTGATGGTGGGGTGCTGTCGAATTTTCCCATCCGCTTGTTGACCTCCAACGACACCGATGTGGTGGCCTTGATGGATGAGCGCACCGATAGCGACATGACCCTTGGCTTGCTGATTGATGAAACCCTGCCTGTCGAAAACTGCGGTGAGCAAGAAACCGGCTCCCTGTTAGAACGGTTACCCCCGATTATCCGCATCCATCGACTGGTTGACACTATGGCCCACGCCCGCGACAACTCAGCTATCAAACATTACGAAAAGGCCGTCTGTCACTTACCGGCTCAAGGATACAGCACCACCGAGTTCGACATGCCCGACCACCGGATTGAGGCCCTCATCACCGCCGGACAGGTCGCCATGCAAAAGTTTTTGCTCACGTTAGCCAATCCACCGGAAATAGACCCTAATTAGTGAGGATCCGTTAGGGCATGGTTCAAAATGAAGAAATTCATCTTTACAAATCACAGTCTTTCAGATAATCTTTTTCAGGTTATTGTCACGCTACAAGTATGACCTCCAATTATCAATTATCGTAGGTGACGCTTGTAGCGTCACGTAAAAATCTTTTTCTGAGGGGCGGAGATGGTCGCACACTCCAATATCAGACCGCCTACCGCCTTCGACAAGCTCTGGCTACGCCGCTAATTAGGAATGGGCATTTGCGTCGGAGATTATGGTAGGGGCTAGGCAGGGCGGCCTGATTTTGGAACGTACATCCATGTTCTCTCCGCCCCTGCCTCGCCCGTCATTCCGCAGATTCAGGGCGAGGCAAGGCGGATTGGAGTTCTGATTTCAAACCAACGCTACACCGCCTTGCCTAGCCCCTACGATTGCCAAACGCGCAACTTATTTAGGACTCATTCCTTTATCTTTAAAATGGATCACATGTTGCGAGAAGGGAATCTCGATGCCCGCCTCATCAAATGCCTGCTTGAGCTGTTTTCGGAACTCATACCCGACCTCACGATGAAAACCCGGTTTGACTTTCGTGGCAGTTCGTATCACAATTTCGGATCCGCCAAAATCTTCAATTCCCTCTACCTCTGTGGGGGCTAATACCTGCTCGCTCATTTGATTAAACTGTTTCCCCACCTCAGTAATCACCTCATACACTCGCTCCAAATCCGAATCGTATGCCACCCCGACCCTGACAATCGTCAGCGTATACCCTTTTGAGTAGCTGACGATGTTACCAATCTGCCCATTGCGGACAATATGTAGCTGTCCATCTGGGTCTCTGAGCCGTGTGGTGCGGATGTCAATCCCTTCCACAACACCCTTGGCTTCGCCAAGTTCAATATAATCACCGACCAAATACAAATTCTCAAACAGAACAAACAACCCCGATACCAAATCGTTCACCACAGGTTGCGCTCCGATGCCAACCACTAACCCAACTCCACCGATGGCAGCCAAAATTGGGGCGACATTAAAATGTAATGCGCTGAGGAGCAACAATATTGCACTAAAATATATGACATATTTGATGGTACTTTTAACCAATGGTACCATAGTTAAGCGTTGTTGCCACTGTATATCGGTTAAGTTGTCCCGTACTAACAAAAACTTGTCAATCAGTAAGTTAAATAACTCCACTATCAAACGGCTAAAAAAGATGATGCCGATAATTCGAATGATGATATTGCCGTATAGGGCAAATTCGGCAGTAAAATCGACCTGCTGAATGGATAGGGTGGCAGTGCCAATATATATAACATACTCAACCGCTCGGTTAAGTAGAGGAAGTAAGCCATATAACCGTTGATAGGAGTCTTGCACTGTGCTAGAAAGCGTATATTTTTTGACTAAATCCTCTAGGCTATCGACAATAACCCGAACCAAGATAATTGCCAACCGGCCTGCCGATATAATCAGATACACCTTTAGCAGGGTGTATAGCCCGTCGCTAATCATATTCAGGAAAGGCAAGAGCCTAGTCGAGATTGTGATCACTATTAACCAAATCGCAGTAATTTGGATACTATTAAGGATACCAAAAAACTTATCAACACTTTCGTCGTTGGCCTTAATCTGTTCAATTGACTTGGTTTTTGCCTGAATATTCGGTAATGTCGCGGTGAGACGACGAGTAGAAATATGGGCTATAACTACTAAAACAAAGGCTTGTGATACCCCAATTCCTAGCCAAAACCAGTAATTAGGTGGAATAGTAGCCAACTGTTCGGTCATGTAGTACCATAAATCAATTTGATTATATACCAAATATCCGTTAAAGGTTAAAATAGATAGCACTAACCCCGAAAACAAAAGTAACAACACGCCCTTAATATTATGCTGAATTGATTCTAGTTGGGTGCGGTAGGAATGTAAAAACGATAACGCCTTTAACTGTTTTACGGAGACCTTGATAAGCAAATAGATTGAGGTAAATAGGCCAGTAATCATAATAAGTTCGCCTATTATGATAATAATGGCGCGATATAAGCTATCAATATTACTCATGAAATAATACCTCTTCTAGCTAGAGTTGGTTTTTGTTTAGGACTTATTTCTAAGGTGTCGCCTTTCGGAGGATGACTCACCCCACTTGGCTGATGATGACTCCCGTCGCTCCAGTTTGATAGAGCGCGTGCGCCACCGTATTAGCCTGAGCCGGTTCGACGAGGGCGATCATGTTGCCCCCCTGCCCCGCACCAGAGAGCTTGGCTCCCCACGCGCCCGCTTGACGAGCTACCTGAACTAGCCGTTCCAACTCCGGCGATGAGACTCCAAGCTGTTCGAGAATTTCTTGATTTTCATTCATCAATTTGCCCAATGCGCTCGGTTTGCCGATTCCCTGCTCTACGATGACCCGAATTTGCCTGACGAGACCGTCAATCTCATCAAAATAACCCTCGTACTGCTCTCGGTTAGTCTGCCACCGTTCCCGCACGCCACCCACCGCGAGAAGAGTCGGAGCCACCACGCCAGTATCGCCGATTACCAAACAGAACGGTCGTTTAACCCGCAAACGCTGAATGGGCCGCCCTCTGACGAAGTAGACCGGCTGTTGGTAGGCGATGACCGTATTATCAATCCCGGACGGTGTGCCATGATAAAGTTTCTCTACCTCAAACACCAAATCGGATACAGTATTGGTATTTAACGGTTGATTGAAAAATTGAGCTAAGACTCGGACAATGACGGTAGAGATGGCCGCCCCGCTCCCTAAACCGCGCCCTAGCGGAATGGTTGCCGTAAGTTCTAGGGTCACGTTAGGCGGCGGCTCATCGAACTGAGCCAGTGTTAGATTGATGATGCTGGCAATCGGGTCATCGGTAGGCGCAGAATCGAGCCGATAATCTCGCAATAAATCGGGGGTGATGATCCGAAAACCTGTTTTGGCGGGATTCAAAGTCGCTTTGGCCTCAACCTGCGAGACAGGCACAGCAATCGCAGGGCGACCATAAACAACGGCATGTTCACCGCATAAGATTATTTTTCCGGGTGCTGTTGCTTCTGTTATCATAAAATCGCGCGGTAGTGGTGCAGATGTAGTGATCCGGAGTGTAGTGATCCGGAGTGCAAAGCTTGCTTTGCATGCTAGGCACTCCGGATTTCCCCATTATTACTTGTGCAGGACTACCAATCGCGCATTTAAAACCGCATTTGTTTAGTTTTTTTGGCAAATCACTGAGGAAGGGCAGGCATCTTGCCTGCCCTTCCAATAAATCCATCAAATAAAAAAGCAGACTACTTGCATGAAGTGTCTGCCTTTTTTTAAGAAAAGTTAAGGTTATGCCGCTTCTTGGTGGAACAGTTCCGTCTCTTCAAGATATAGCCGAACCTCTTTTCGTGATTTTTCAAATCGTTTTTTCATTTGCGGGTCTGAATCTCGTAAGGCGTTGATGGTTCGCTGGGAGCAGGCTGAACAGCCGAGCGCAGCTTTGTAGCTTCCTAAATCACAGTTTAGGCAATCACACAATCTTATCATCATGTGTGAGAATGATAAGGAATCCTCGTGGATTTCTGGTAATAAAGCGATTCGTTCCGTTAATTCACGCCATTCTTCACCCTTTAACTTCTTCAACCCGCCGACTCGAGAATGAGGAAATAGAATTTCACACCGAGAGTACATATCATCACGTCCTTTTTAGTTTTAAAAGATCATTGGGCTATCAACGTAAGCCGAGACATGTAGCACATGCTTCAGCCTGTGCCGCACAGTCTAAAGACTGTGCTACGATATTATCTGTCGCACGTTAAGTTGATAGCCACTCTCTTAGATAAAAAAGGGGCGTGTTGCCTATAACTCTACAACACACCCTCATTAAGTGAGCCGTGTGGGGCTCGAACCCACGGCCCATTGCTTAAAAGGCAATTGCTCTACCGACTGAGCTAACGGCTCGAGAGGGATAATAACATAAGCATTGATTAATGTCAATACCTAATTAACTTTTTTAAGGTTTGATTGACTCCCGCTTATGGGAATGATATAATTGAACCGATTGTAATAATCAGACGATAAGCGTGTTGTTTATTACCAGCTTTCAATGAGACAATATATGATGATACCCGAAATTGATGAATTTACATCTCGTTTTCCAGACGAGATACGAACTTTATTAGCCATGTTTCGCATGAGCAACATGGGGGGCTTGGCCATTGCCGAGTGTGACGACCTAGACCTACGGACGCGTCTGATTGACTATTTCCGGCGCAAGTTAGAATCTGACCAGATTTATATCTTTAACTTTGAACTTAGCACCAAAGATATTAATTTAGCTCGTACTTTAAGCGAGTTGACTGAAGGCTCGCGCTTCAAAAATCTGGAGTTGACGGGCAAATACAAATCAATCGTCTTTTTTGTTTATGGCATTGAAAAGTTTGACCCTAAACAACGAGGGCAGTTTGTTCACCTGTTGAACCTTTTGCGCAATCGGCTGGCCCAGCTGGCCCAACCGATTGTGATTTGGGGCAAAGCCTCATTTGTGACCGAGTTGGCTCGTAACGCGCCCGATTTTTGGAGTTGGAAGGGGCATCTGTTCCAGTTTCCTTCTAACGCGCCGCTCTATATCAGCCCAAATGCTACTGACTCGGCTCACGCCTACAACGCCCTCTCTCCCCTAGAGCAGTATTTGCATCGTCTCATCGAAGACCCCGACTACGCGGTCTGGAAAGATTTGTACGTCCCGCTCAAGGCCAACCGAGCCGGAGAGACGCTCAACCCGTTCGCGCCCCGCCACACCTTGACCTACCCCGAATTGCGCCAAATCGCCCCGCTGTTCCCCACGGCCACCAGCGTTCCGGCCAACCAAACAATCGTAACACGAGGCGAAAAAAGTTACGATTGTTACATTATCGTCAAGGGTGAGGTTGAGGTACTCGTGCCAGATGCCTTGGATAACGATATTGTCATCACTAAGTTGGGCAAAGGAGACTTTTTTGGCGAAATTGGCCTGATTAAGGATGTGCCGCGCACGGCGACGGTACGAACCACCAAACCCTCTAAATTTATCACCGTCACTCCCCGCACCCTACATCAGATTAACCAAAAAGCACCCGCCGTTTTCGAGATACTCACCAACATCGCCGACCGACGCTTGGAACGGCGACTTTCCTCCCCAACTGAGGTGTCGCCTCTACGCCGCTTTGCCGTTGAGGGGGCTAGTCTGCTCAAAGATACTCCGATTGATGTGCGCGAGTTAATCGCCAATGACCGCCGCACGGTTATTTTGGGCGAGGCTGGCGGTGGAAAAACCACCGTTCTACGTCGTCTGGTGCTAGACACCGCCGAGCAGTCAAAACATTTGCTGGGACATACTAACGAATTAGTAATCATGCCCATTTTTATCCAGTTAAACGCCCTTACACCCGACAAAACCATCGAGAAGGCCATCCTTGAAATTTTCAAGGGCTACGAAATCGAGGAGTATCAGACCGAGGCGGACATCATCAAACTGTTGAATGGAGAGCAGGCCGACGAAACTCGGATTCACTCCCTGTTGATTTTGCTGGATGGGTTGAACGAAATGCCCTTCCATGATGAAACTTCACCGGATGTGAGCCGTTTTTTGCGCCAATATGGGCAACACCGCGTCGTCCTGTCATGCCGAGCCGAGGATTACACCACCTTACATGGCTTTCGCACCGCTATGTTACAACGGTTATCAGGCGAGGATATCGAACTGTTCTTGGTCAACTATCTCCGAGCCGAGCAGGGGCGCAAGGTGGCGGCTGAAATCTACAGTGATCCGCAGTTGGAGGATTTGGCTCAGACCCCGTTGGCTCTGTACATGTTCGCTCAAATTGCCAAACGTACCGATGAGGCCCTGCCCAAAAATCGGGGAGTACTGTTTGAGGTGTTCATCGACAATTTGTTGGAGCGCACCGATAACGAATGGTGGAAAATCTTTGGCTCAACTACTTCTCAAGTGCCGTTAGTCTTACGCAAGCAAGCTCTGGCCAACTTGGGTTTGACCATGCAAGAGAAAGAGTTGTGGGCCTTCCCCCGCTCGCGGTGGGTGGAGATGATTGTGGAGGCTTTACAAAACTATCGTACCCAAGCCTCCCCCGTTGAGCGGGAGCGTCTAGCTAACATCACCGGAGAGGATGTGCATGAGGAGATCAAACATAGCGGTTTGATTCGCTATTCAACGGATCGACGCACACTCGAATTTGCCCATCACACCTATCAAGAGTTTTTTGCTGCTTTGGCTGTTCGGGATGACCGCCTCGACCTTGAGCCACATTTGACGACCATCGAAGGACGGCGACGCTGGCAAGGCACGACGGTTTTACTGTATGGAATTACCCATGATAAGGCTCTACTCTATTCCAAAATTTTGGGGTCGGAGAACAATTATGCTCGTATCTGGTTGGGAGCGCAATGTCTGGCTAACGCAGGCGAAGAGGTTACGGCGGCCTTAAAACAGTTGGAGCGTCAACTGCCGTTGCAACAATATTTTGCTCTCCTATTTAGTGCCGGATTAGCCTCCCGCTTGTTGGGACGTTACCCCGAAGGGCTGACCTACCTCCATTTGGCGACGGAGGAGAAACCCGGTTCGGCGGAGGTGCAGTATGAACTTGGCTCGCTTTATCGACAGGTGTTGCAGTATGAACGGGCCATCGTTCATCTGGAGGAGGCGATAAGCCTGCGGTCTGACTTTGTCGATGCCTACAATCAACTAGGTATCACTTATCATGACCAAGAGAAATATGTGGAAGCGTTGACGATTTTCAAGGCCACCACCCAACTTGAGCCGGTCAATCCGCATCATTATTACAACTTAGGCACTACCAAAAAAATTCTGCGTGACTATGTCGGCGCTCGCACCGCCTTCCATACCGCCCTCAGCCTCAAATCTGATTATTCGGAGGCGCAGACTCAGCTTGATATTCTGGAAAAAGCCCTCTCAACCGGCGTGGTGCGAATCTTGGAGAGTATCCCGATTTTGAGTAAGATGACTCTAGAACAGAGCGTTTTGCTGGCGAATCGGATTCAGGTTGAGGAGTTTCGGCCCGGTCAAATCGTCTTCCACATGGGGGAGATGGGGCAGAGCTTCTACATTATAGAGGTGGGCGAGGTGGAGGTGTTGGCTCCTGATTTGGGCGGGCAACGGAGCGGGGTGATTAATCGGCTCGGCCCTGGCGACTTTTTCGGCGAGATTGCCCTATTGCGGGCTGTCCCGCGCACGGCCACGATTCGGACGACCAAGCCGACTCGCCTGCTGGCCGTCAATCGAGAAGATTTCGACCAAGTGGTCAAAAAAGTCCCCTCGATTGCCCATAGTGTGACCGAAACATCGAGCCTGCGCCTGCTGAACGACCGTCAGATTGGGCGACGGGTCGAGCTTGATCGCTATTATGACCCCGGCTACATCGCCGAGTTGACTCATCAAACCGAGGTGACGGTCTTGATGGGTGATATTCATGGCTCGACCTATTTGACCAACGCTATCGGCCCGGAGTTGATGGTTGCCTTTTTGGACGAGTATCTCCTGCGAATGTCTACTATTATCGTGCAGGCTGGCGGGGCGATGGATAAAAGTTTGGGTGATAGTGTCATGGGCGTGTTCGGCCATTTCCCCGACCGGCATGAGGACGAAAAAGTGACCTCAGCCAAGTCGGCCCTGTTAGCCTCTTTTAAAATGCGCCAAGCCTACGTCACCTTGCGGGATGAGTGGAAGAAGGAGAGTCCAGAATTCGCTCAAACCGGCATGGGGATTGGGGTCAGCACCGGAAAAATCACCACCGGCACGGTTGGGGCTGAAAGTACCATGGTCGGCCCGGCGGTCAACATGTCGAGTAAACTGAGCAAAATGGCTATCGGCGGTCGCACCGAAAGCGAGATATACATCGACGCGCGGACGCTGAATTTGGTCGGCCCAGCCTTCCAAGTGGAGCCGCTCGATTATGCTTATACCCGCAAAAAGGTAGGCGTTGATTTAGACGCGTACCATGTTATTCAACGAAAATTATAGGAAGGAGATGAAAGGTGATGCGTAAGGAATGAGCATTAATTAACTTGTGTGCTGGTAGGCTATCAACGTAAGCCGAGACATGTAGCACATGCTTCAGCCTGTGCCGCACAGTCTAAAGACTGTGTTACGATATTATCTGTCGCACGTTAAGTTGGTAGTCTGCTGGTATACAGCCCTTCAGAAAAAGATTTTCTCGTGACGCTTGTAGCGTCACCTAGGAATGAGTCCTAAATAAATTGCGCGTTTGGTAATCGTAGGGGCTAGGCAAGGCGGTGTAGCGTTGGTTTGAAATCAGAACTCCAATCCGCCTTGCCTCGCCCTGAATCTACGGAATGACGGGCGAGGCAGGGGCGGAGAGAACATGGATGTACGTTCCAAAATCAGACCGCCCTGCCTAGCCCCTACCAGAATCTCCGATACAAACGCGCAAGTTATTAAAATCCTGTTCCTACGATAATTGGAGGTCACGCTTGTAGCGTGACAATAACCTGAAAAAGATTATCTGAAAGACTGTGCCCGCCTTCGACAAGACTTCGGCGTAAGTTCAGTCGAACGCTCAGGCCACGAGCTTGTCGAAGGCGAAACACGCAACTTATTTAATCCTAATTCCTAATTCGTAAGAATTTACGCATCACCTTTCACGTATCATTTATCATGCACAAAGAACAACGAGAACGTACTGTCGCTCTATTAAAGCGACATGGGATAAACCGAGCCTTGTTTGCCAACCCTCACACGGTCACATGGCTCACCGGATTTGCGCCCCCGATTCAGACTGGGCCAAACTTTTTTCAAGCTAGTTCGCCGTTAATTTGGTATGAAGGGGGGCTGTTTATTTTAGTGGTGGTCGATACGCAAGCCACGCTGGCCGCGCCTCTCGACCAAAATGCGGATGGCAAGGTCATCATCTACATGGGGCATACGGTGCAAGAGCCATTGAGCGGTGTGCCGAATCTGCAAATAACCTTAAGAGAGTTGATGAAGCGATCTCGAGTCAGCGGCAAGGTGGGCGTAGAGATGAACCATTGCAGTTTGATGGTCTCTAATGCCATTGAGCAGGCTCTGCCGACGGTGGAGTTTGTTCCGCTTGATGGCTGGCTGGAGCCATTACGGATGGTCAAAACAGATGAGGAATTGGTGAAATTACGGCAAAATTTTGCCCTAACCGAGATCGGACATACGCGGGCGCGCCAAATCGTCAAACCGAGTTTGCGGGAGATTGATGTCTGGAGTGAAATCCATGCGGTCATTGAGCGGGAGGCGGGCTGTCGAGTGCCATTGGGGAACGACTGTATCGTGGGCTATCGGCAACAGAATGTCGAAGGCTGGCCGAAAGGATATGAGCTAAGGGCCAAGGACTCTCTGATTGTTGATTTGAGTACCATTTTACACGGCTACTGGAGCGATAGTTGCGCCACCTACTTCGCCACCGAGCCAACCGCCACCCAGAAAAAACTCCATCAAACCGTAAGCGACGCGCTTGATTTGGGTCGCTCGATGATTCGACCCGGTATGAAGGCCAATCAGATTGATATGCGGACGCGCCAGTTTATCGAACAAGCGGGTTACAACGTCTATCGACATCATACTGGGCATGGGGTGGGCGTGTCAGGCCATGAAGAACCTCGCATTGTATCGTATAATGAAACCGAACTGCAACAAGGCATGGTCATCATGCTTGAACCGGGCATCTATCTACCCGGACAAACTGGTGTGCGCCTCGAAGACGCATACCTTGTCACGGTTGATGGGGCAGAGCAGTTGACCCATCATGATAAAAGTTTGCCGTGAGTGACTATCTGTGAGAGGGCGCATAGTGTAGTTGGAGGAGTGCAGAATATGACAATATGACCGCTAATCCAGTTGACACGAATGAGTCACCTCCGATAACAGACCTCTTTTTGGCTCAAAATTCATCCTGCGAGTGACAATTCGCAGGTTTTTTGATTGGCGGTCATATCCCCCCGAACCGTTCCCGATTCCTGAACGTCTGTCGAGAGATTCCTCGCCTTCGGAATGACATGCTGGTGGCGAAAC
Source organism: Anaerolineales bacterium HSG24 (assembly GCA_030377895.1). Classification (GTDB taxonomy): domain Bacteria; phylum Chloroflexota; class Anaerolineae; order 4572-78; family J111; genus JAUCGB01. Next base: position 37,042 of record JAUCGB010000011.1, on the reverse strand, counting down.
CATGGCGAAAAATCACTTAGGAATGAGTCCTAAATAAGTTGCGCGTTTGGTAATCGTAGGGGCTAGGCAAGGCGGTGTAGCGTTGGTTTGAAATCAGAACTCCAATCCGCCTTGCCTCGCCCTGAATCCACGGAATGACGGGCGAGGCAGGGGCGGAGCGGAGAAGGTCGCACATTCCAAGTCTAGACCGCCCTGCCTAGCCCCTACCATAATCTCCGACGCAAATGCACATGTTAATTAATGCTCATTCCTTACATTATGTAAGGAATCAGTTCAACCTATGAAAGACAAAACAAACAAAACATTAACTGATTTACGCCAACGAGTAGCCGAACTAGAAGCGTTGGAAGCCAAGCGCGATTTTGAGCTACGGCTATATACCCATATAGTCCAAAATCAAAACATTGCTTATGCCCTCGCCGATGAGAATCTGGTCATTATGTCCCACAATGACCATTTTCAGCAGTGGGTCATTATAGATGAATGTATGGATATCCCGGGACAGTTTTTACCCTACGTTTTCCCTGAACTGTGCGGGATTGAAGACATTCTGCACGACATAGCCCATTCGACACCTCCGGCAAGGCCAGAAAAAACGTATGTCATTCCTAAAATCTATCGGCCAAATTGCACCGATTTTGGTCGTTACTTCAATCTCCAAGTCGAACCCGGCCATAATTTTGGCGTAGCCCTGTTAATCACCATCACTGATATACCCAAATCAGAGGCCAACTTGGAGCAACAACTGAGGCAACAGCGTAATGAACTGCGTTTAAGCATTGTCGAACGTGAACGAGCAGAGGAGGAGCTGCGTAAAACTACCCACCTGCTCAAAGCCTATTTTGACTATTTTCCCACACCGATCAGTATATTTGACCAAGATGGTCGCTACGTACAAGTGAATCAACCAGTTGCTGGTATTTGCGGACTGACCAAAGCAGAGGTTATAGGCAAGACCTTTGCCGACCTGTTTCCTCCAGATATTACCACTACCTTTATGACGCGGATAGAGCAGATGATCACAGATCAGGCACCAATAAAGGTGAATGATCAGATGGTAGTAAACGGTGAACAGAAAATTTTTCAAACGATTTTGTTTCCCATACCTCAAGATGATGGCCCATCAATCGACTTTGGCTCTATATCCACAGATATTACCGAACGGGTACAAATGGAAGAAACACGAACCTTGTATCTGCATTTTCTTGAGAATATGTCGCTAATCGACGAAGCCATTCAGCAGACGACCAATACCGAGCAGATGATGTCGGATGTTTTGCGGGTCACGCTTGAGATATTCAAGTCTGATCGTGCTTGGTTGCTCTATCCGTGTGATCCTGAGGCAGAGGCGTGGGGTGTGCCAATGGAGTGCACGCGACCAGAGTGCCCGGGCGGGCTTGCTCTCGGAGAAGATATTCCAATGCAACCCGAAGTCGCGGATGTATTTCGCACTGCGCTGGAAAAAGATGAGGTGATCACGGTTGATTATCGCAATCCAGACACGGCGCAGGAAACCGCCGACCGTTTTTCCAATCTGTCCGAGATGCACATGGCTCTTTATCCAAAAATAGGTAAGCCTTGGCTGTTCGGCCTGCACTGGTGCTCGCATTATCATGACTGGACCGACGAAGAGAAAAGTCTGTTCCGTGAGATCGGGCATCGACTCGGCCAGGCGTTGAGTAGCCTGCTCTTTCTGCGCGATCTGCGGACATCAAAGGAAATTCAGGATGCGATCCTATCCACGACCGATGTCTTGCTGGCATACATGGACAGGGAATTCAACTTTATCGTCGTCAACCAGACGTATGCGGATGCCGGGCGTAGGCCTCGAGAAGATTTTGTCGGCCAGAACCACTTTGACCTCTATCCTCATGAGGAGAATCAGGCTTTCTTTGAAAGCGTCGTCGAGACAGGAAACCCTTTGTACATTACGGCCAAACCATTTGAACATCCGGATCAACTTGAACGTGAAACGACTTGGTGGAATTGGAGTCTCATCCCGATAAAGGATAAGGCTGATAAAGTACAATCGCTCGTTTTTTCGGTACTCGATGTCACTGAACTGGTGCAGACGAGGGAGGCTCTACAGGAGAAAACATACGAACTTGGCGAACGAGTGAAAGAATTGAACTGTCTGTATGAGTTGTCTCAGTTAGTGGAAAATTTAGATAGTTGTTTCGACAATATCGACAGTATTTTACAAGGTGTCGTTGAACTTATCCTGTCCGCCTGGCAATACTCGGACATAACCTGTGCCAAAATTGTGCTTGATGGTCAAGAATACCACACAGAGAATTTTAGATTGACACCTTGGTCGCAAAAATCAACTATTATCGTGTTCGGTCAGCAGTCTGGCTACTTAGAAGTGGGGTATACGGCAAAAAAACAGGAGAAACCATTCTTAAAAGAAGAAGGGCAGTTGCTCGACGTGATGACTGAACGTCTGGGGAGAATTATTGAGCGCAAACGGTCAAAAAATGCCCTCAAACAAGCGAAAGAGGTTTCAGAGGAGGCTCAGAAAATCGCCGAAGTCGCTAATCAAGCCAAAAGCAATTTCATTGCCAGCATGAGCCATGAACTACGAACCCCGCTCAACGGTATTCTGGGCTATACCCAATTATTGGAACGGGATAAAAATCTTGGTGATGATTATAAGACCAAACTGGCTGTCATTCGACAAAGTGGCGAGCATCTACTCAATCTCATCAATGACATCTTGGACTTTTCCAAAATTGAGGCGAATGGCATGGAACTCTTTGAAAGCAGTTTTGCTTTTCTGCCCTTCATCAAAAATATTGTGGCAATGGTTAAATTCCGAGCCGATAAGAAAAGGCTACAACTTCACTTTGAACCTGGCCCAAATCTGCCGGTTGCCATTCATAGTGATGAAAAACGGTTGAGCCAAATTATCATTAACCTACTCAATAATGCCATCAAATTTACGAAACATGGTGGCATTACCCTTTCGGTGTATCGTCAAGCCGAACTTCCGAACTCTATTGCCAGAAAGATTCGCTTTCAAATTGCCGATACAGGTATCGGGATTCCATCCGATAAATTAACTGACATCTTCTCACCCTTCAAACAAGTGGGCACGCAATCCTTAACCAGCGAGGGGACAGGACTTGGCTTGTCCATCAGTCGCAAGTTGACCCGACTATTGGGTGGCGAGTTGCATGTAAAAAGTCGGCTTGGAAAGGGCAGTATCTTCTGGTTTGAGTTGCATCTTGACGAGATTGAAACATGGCAAGATACCCGAACCGTAGAAGAGCGACATATTATCGGCTTTGAAGGTAAAAGCCTAACTATTTTGGTAGTGGATGATGTACCACATAATCAAGGGGTATTGGTCAACATATTGGCACCGTTGGGATTTGATATTATAACGGCCAATGACGGTCAAGAAGGGTTGAGTAAGGCTCTGGATTTTCAGCCCGATTTGGTGTTGATGGATCTGATTATGCCAGTTATGGATGGAACTAAATCGACCCAACAGATCAAGAAAAGTCGGCCCGATACCAAAGTGATTATCGTGTCGGCCACTTCATCACAGGCTCTAGCGAATGTGCAAAAAAAATCAGGGAGCGATGATTACTTGCAAAAGCCAGTTCACATGGCCGCGCTTTTTGACAAAATACAGACCCACTTAGATTTGACCTGGATTTATGAAGATGCTGATTCCACTGAATCAGATGAGCTAACCGATATCATCCCCCCACCCTTGGCCGAGTTAAAAACTCTTTTGAAATTGGTAGACGTGTTTGATTTCATAGGACTTGAAGCAGAGTTGGAACGCCTTGAGGATAGGGATAAAAAATACAAGCCATTCGTAGCCCATGTCCAACAGATTGCGGAATCATTTGATGTGGATGCAATTTGTGAATTTGTAGAAAACTATTTACACTCTTGAAGGTTATATTTTGTTAGTCTTGGCCTTGCTAGGAATGAGTCCTAAATAAGTTGCGCGTTTGGCAATCGTAGGGGCTAGGCAAGGCGGCATGGCGTTGGTTTGAAATCAGAACCTCAATCCGCCTTGCCTCGCCCTGAATCCACGGAATGACGGGCGAGGCAGGGGCGGAGCGGAGATGGTCGCACATTCCAAGTCTAGACCGCCCTGCCTAGCCCCTACCATAATCTCCGACGCAATGCACATGTTAATTAATGCCCATTCCTAAGGTCTTGGCTATGTGAGTACTGAGTTCGAAAAAGGAAGACGATTATGAACATTGATATTATTCACAACTCTACCATTTTAGTTGTAGATGATAATCCTACCAACTTAAAAGTATTGTTTAGTTATTTCCGTAGTTTAGGTTTTACTGTTACACCTGTAAGAAGTGGAGAACATGCTATCAGATTTTTCGACCAACAATCATGTGATATTATTCTTTTAGATATACTGATGCCTGATATGAATGGTTATGATACCTGCCAACACTTAAAAGCAAATTCTGCAACAAAAGATATACCAATTATCTTTATGAGTGCCTTATCGGAAACGGTAAATAAAGTTAAAGGTTTTGAAGTAGGAGCGGTCGATTATATCACTAAGCCTTTTGAATATGAAGAAGTATTAGCTAGAGTTAAAACTCATCTAACTTTACGGTTCTTGCAAAAATATATGGAGAGGAAAAATAAGCAACTCCAGCAAGAAATTGCTAAACGTAAGCAGCTGGAAGAAGAGCTATGGCAGGCAAATAATCGGTTACATTATTTGGCTGCTATAGATGGTTTAACCCAAGTGGCTAATCGACGTTCTTTTGATATATATCTCAATCAACAATGGCAAAAAATGCACCAAGATAAAACACCACTTTCTTTAATTATGTGTGATATTGACTATTTCAAGCAATACAATGACTTGTATGGTCATCTTGCTGGAGATGACTGTTTACAGCAAGTTGCTCAAAATATTCGTCAAGTTGTTAGCCCCGAAACCGATTTGGTAGCTCGGTATGGAGGTGAGGAATTTGCCGTAATTTTGCCCAATATATCACTTGAGCAGGCTTATGAAACAGCCCAGTCAATTCAAGCAAAAATAGCCCAACTCAAAATCATCCATGAACAATCTGCCATTTGTCCTTATCTGACGGTGAGCATGGGCATTTCAAGTATGGTGCCCAATCAAAAATCTGACCCAAATCTACTTATCCACATTTCTGACAAGATGTTATATCAGGCGAAAAACATGGGGCGTAATCGTATCATTATGCAGTGAATGTAACTGTTCTCCCCTCATTCCCAATCTGGAGATTGGGAACGTATAGTGGTGCAGATGTAGCGATCCGGAGTGCAAAGCTTGCTTTGCATGCAAGGCAAGCCTTGCACTCCAGATTTCCCCATCACTACTTGTGCAGGACTATCGGAACGTATTTGCCAGAAAAACTCTGTTTATGGCATGTTGCAAGTTGCAAACGGCTATCAACGTAAGCCGAGACATGTAGCACATGCTTCAGCCTGTGCCGCACAGTCTAAAGACTGTGTTACAATATTATCTGTCGCACGTTAAGTTGGTAGCCTTGCAAACGGAGTCTTCAGCGGCATGGTTCAAACTGAAGGAAATCAGCTTTACAAATTAAGCATAATTGTGACGCTACAAGCGTCACCGACAGTAATTTGGTTGGATATGGATGTATGGAGGTCACGCTTGTAGCGTGACAAAACGGAGAACTGAACAGCCCTGGAATTTAGAACTTCGGTAGTGGTGCAGAAGTAGTGATATATGTCAGTTACCTACCCACAAGTTCCAAACTTGCGGGTAGGTGATCACTACATGTGCAGGACTACCGCCAAGTTTTAGATTTGTCAACTCGGTTCAACAGGAGTATAATCGACGGTTGATTAATATGTAACTAAAACAAAAAAGTTTAGAGGCATCTTCACTTTGAAGCAACGTAAAACACAAACCCCCGAATTTTGGCAAGAGCAATTCCAAATTAACCCCAATGATGTTGAAGTAATTTCCAATCAAATCATAGACGAAAGTCGAATCTTCTCCCTTGATGAGATAGCGTTTTCTATAGCTCAACAAACCTGCGAGGATGAAGAACGTAGAATGATTGAACTTCAAGATGGAAGATTGTATCAACCGAAAGAGCATTATGAGGTTGATGAAAAGGTATTCTTTCCCCAATTAGATTTTGCCGTGGGTACGGTAAATCAAGTGAGAGGAGGAAACCATCCAAATTATGACCAATTTTCTGTAATTGGCGTAACATTTAAGACTGGCGGGCGAACCAGAGAGTTCGTGGCTGATTTTGATTACGACCATAACTTAAATTCCCATCATGAGGGTCTGGCAGATATACAGGGCTTTCTGACTCCCGAAGAAGTGTATCAAACCTATCAAACGACCATCCAAAACAAGGTTAAAGCAACGTTTGATAACCATGAGGATTTTATAGGATTTCAAGATAGATATTTCTTGAAAGATTTGTTACCTGAATTCCAAGAAGGGTTATTTAACATCGCTGACGCGGCCATTGACATTCATAGTAAACCGTTAACGATTGATACGCTAGTTGCTGAAATAGGCTTGTTAGATGATGGCCAAGCGACCGACATCAACCGTTTTATGATTAATTGTCAATTAGCGGCAGATGCTCGCTTTACCGATGTTGGCCCAACGGGTCAAGTGTTATGGTATTTAACCCGACTTCAGCCCGATAATCTCGGCGTTACACCGCCTTGGTTAGCTTCGGATAGCGCAGAAGATTATGATGTGAGCATCTTAGATGAGGAATTGCAAGAGATATTGGCTGATATTGATGATGAACTGGTTCATCCCGATGATATGCCCACCGTGGACGAAGATGTGAAAGAGGTTACAATCGGCTTAGTGTACCCTCACTGGCGAGCCGGTTCATTACCCGTAACCACTAAAACCCGCTCCTTCTTCCCACAAAGTTCTTACAATCCGGTCTTAGTTGAGTTTATTGATGGACGGAGTGGAGATAGTTTTTCTGGTTGGGTAGTTCAACAAGAAAACTATGTGTTGGGCCTAGAGGAGTGGTATAAAAAATATTCGTTACCTGTTGGTACATTTATCACCCTGAAAAAGTCTACCGACGATCCGACAAAAATTGTCATAGATTATCAACCTGTTCGTAGTCAGCGAGATTGGGTTCGACAGACAACCATTTCTAATAACAAATTGAGATTTAAGATGAACACAGGCGCGATAGGCTGTAAGTATGATGAACTGATGATGATTGGCCTAGATAATTCTAGTAAGGTTGATGCTTTATGGAATAAAGCTCAAGAGCGCAATTTATCGGTGTATGATGCCTTATGTGACATGATTTTAGAACTTTCTAAACTCAGCCCTCAAAGTACGGTTCATATCAAAACATTATATACCGCCGTGAATATTTTGCGACGTGCCTCACCCGGTCTCATCTTCCAAGAGTTAGTCAATAATCCAGAATTTGTCGGTATGAAACATGGATATTGGAGTTATGGATCTAGCGACAAAAAATAATCCAATAGAGTAACGTTATGAGCAAATATATCAAACCAAACATTGACACCAAGTTCCATATAGATTTTTACTGGTGGGAAAAAACGGGTAAAAATTTACGTTCCCATATTCAAAGCCTTTTTAAGGCTGAATCTGAAATGTACCATGCGGGGTATGATGTCACCGAGACATTCGACTGGATTGATCCCGAAACTGGTGAGATCTCAAAAATCCCCATGCTGTGGCTACAGTTGCGAGAAGAGGCTCAAGATGATGACGAGTTTATTGATGAGTATGCCTCACTCATATCGGGAGTTTTTCGAGCGTTTGTGGCTAATAACAATGTCCCATTGACTTCGGTTGAGCTTTATCAACTACTGGAAAAACAAAGTCCAGAGATGATTTTACAAACGATAGGGCGGTACCGAACCCACGATGGTATCAGGCCGTCACCGTTTCAAGGGTAGTTGAAAATACGTTGAAATATGAAATGCGTTGAAATACGAAATACGTTGAAATACAAACCGAAAAAAATTGGGGCTTGACAATGACTCAGGTTTATGCAATAATGTTTTCTGCAACTTTAATCGTTGCATCCTAAAATCGCTATCCTAACTCAAGGAGGTGGTGCAAATGATAGATTGTAGTCATATGTTCAGCGCTGTAGCACCGCCTCCGTTTATTGGGTAGGTGCTACAGCGCACAATGGAAGACCACACTTTGGTGTGGTCTTTTCCATTTTAGGAGAAGAATAACCAGTGGATCGTTCATCACAACCCCCCCCACTCCCCCAACTACTTCAACAAGCGCAGTATGCTTATGACCAGCGTGATTATCATCAGGCTGGTTCTTTGTATACCCAACTGCTTGAGTTAGGCTATCAAAAGGCAGATATTTTCTACAAACGGGCCAATATCTATCGCTACACTCGTCACCATGATTTAGCCATCGCCGATTATCAGCAAGCTATCGAGATTGCCCCAAACGAGGCCAGCTATTATATGGGCCGAGGGAACAGCTACTATCAACAAAAGCAGTATGCCCCAGCCATTGCCGACTATAGTCAGGCCTTAGCCCTAAAGCCGGACTATGTTAATGCTCGCTTTAATCGAGGGCGGGCTTACAGTGAACATGGCGAACTAGCTTTGGCTTTGGTCGATTTTGAGGCCTTGTTGACCGTTGACCCCACCGATGACGCGGTCTACTACAACCGAGGCCAGATTCAGGCCATGTTGGAGAACTATTCCGAGGCGGCAACCGATTTCAAGCAAGCCTTAGCCTTAAATCCAGACAATATTTTTGCTCTGATTGGTCGAGCCGGTTGTTGTGCGGTGTTGGGTGATTTGGCGGGCGCGGTTGAGGATTATAAGGCCGCGTTGCAGATTGACGGTTACGACGCGGGCGTGCTGACAGGCCGGGGATTGGTCTACTATCAACAAGGTCGCTACGACATGGCGATTGCTGATTATAGTCAGGCCATACAGGTTGCCCCGCAGAACCTGCAACTACGTCTCCAGCGAGGGGCGGCATACAGCCAAACTGGTCAGGCTGAGGCGGCCTTAGCCGATTATGCTGAGGCGGTGAAACTCGATCCGTTGGATGCGCGGGCTTCGCTGGGGCGGGGCTTCGTCTATTATCGGCAGAACGATTATCAACGGGCTTGGGTGAACTTTAATCAGGCCATTCATCTTGATAGGGACATCGCCTCCGCTTACGTGGGTCGGGGGGACGCGTACCACAAGTTGGGCGAGGCTGATAATGCGCTGGCTGATTATCAACATGCTATCACCCTTGACGAGGGACAAACGCAGGCATGGCTGGGACAGGGGAACATCCATTATCAGCAGAGACAGTATCAGCAAGCGGTATCAGCCTATACCAAACTGCTAAAGTTTGACCCGAATAACGCAGTAGCCTATTACAACCGAGCCAATAGTTATGCCGCCATGCAAGAGATTCCGGCGGCGATTGAGGATTATCAACAAGCCAGCCGTTTAGCCCCGCATGACGCGGCGATTTTTTACAACCTCGCATGTTTGCAATGTCGGCAGGGGCAGATTGAGGCTACGCTAGATTCGCTACAGCAGGTGTTACAACTGGCCCAACCCAATATTGGCCTGACGGAGATTTTGGTTGATCCTGATTTTGAGCCGTTGCGGTCTGACATCCGCTTTAGGGCTTTGTTAGGAAACGAATGAATGGCGGATATAGAGGCAGAGCGTGGGAACGAGGAAGAACCGTTACTTTATTGATCATGAATCTTTGTTTTCGTCACCATGTGCCATAGAAGATGAAGATTTTGCTCTAAAACCTCGCTAAACTCAGCCCCATCATCGCCATACCGTTGCCACATCTCTGGTTTGTCCTCAAAAACAGTTGACCCATGCTCCTGAATTAATGTCTGTAGTTCGGCAAAATCAGCTTGATTAATGCTCAACTCAATGCGGCTACCGGGCAGTAATCGCAACGGCTCGGTGTGACTAGCTGGTTTTATCTGATGGGCCTGAATAGCATAATCATAACTATTCGCTGATGTGGACAATTGACCTAGCAGATAATATTTTTGCCCAGAAAAAGTAACAATGGCAAGTGGTTGTAACATATCATAAGGAACACCGCTCTGCCATTCGCTGAATTGGGGTTCTAAGTTTTGCGAAGAGATTAACTCTCGCGATATGGGATGATAGGCTCCAAAATCGGGGCCTAAGTCGGTCAAATCAACCACCGTACCGCTATTATCGACAAAATCAACCCAAACCGCATAATGGGTCAACCATTGACTATCGTTACCAATAGGAGCCGATACCTTAAATTGGCCGACAGTGGCTTCTGAGACCGCTTCGGTGGGCAATAACTCTCGTTGGGTAGCATAAGCTAAGATGAAACTATCGACTGTTTCCCACATGGTCGGGTCTGCCGATTGGGGCGGGTATCGGAGCATGACGCGTTGTTGATTGTCATGATTGCCATGATCGTCATGATTGTCATCATTCTCGACCACGATACGGGTATCATCTAGTAATAAAAAGGGAGCGAATCCATAACTTTGTCTACCAACCTCTGATTTGGCTGACATGAGCGCTTCTGCGTTACGGTTGCGTCCGATGACCACTTGTTTGGGTTCCGTTGGGGTTGGTTCGATGCGGGGGGGCGCGCTTTCAATTTTGATGCTGTTACAGGCAAAAAGGACAAAGGTGACAGTAATTAGAATAGGAATAGTACGCAAAATTATCATAGTGAATACTGTTTTCAATAGTCATTTCCTAACAAGCATAACTACCATGCAAACTGCTCCTTACGTCGATGTAGTTATCATAGGAACGGGATTTTAATAACTTGCGCGTTTGGCAATTGTAGGGGCTAGGCAAGGCGGTGTAGCGTTGGTTTGAAATCAGAACTCCAATCCGCCTTGCCTCGCCCTGAATCCACGGAATGACGGGCGAGGCAGGGGCGGAGCGGAGATGGTCGCACATTCCAAGTCTAGACCGCCCTGCCTAGCCCCTACCATAATCTCCGACGCAAATGCACAAGTTAATTAATCCCGATTCCTAACGTTTGTCAATCCTCCTGCGAGGTATGTAGTTTTCCTAGAACTGGTTGATTAACTGCATAACAATATAGCCATATATCGCCAAACCTAACACAACAAAAATAACTAGGCCGATGGTCAGTCCAAACCAGTTGGGGCGGGGCTGAGTATCCGTCCAAGGTTCTGCGCCCATTTCGCTCATGCTTTGGTTAGCTTGCTTGGTATCGGTGGGGCTGACTTCGCTCAGTTTGTGCAACTGTTGCCAAGCCGTGTCGCGTGATTTTTGGTCATCAGCAAGTTGAATCGCGCCTCGAAAGGCATGCATGGCTTCGTTGCGTTTTCCTTTAGCCAGATAGGCCAACCCCATGTTGATGTAGGCCGGGCCAAAATGTTTATCGCTATTCAAGGCTTGGCGATACCGAGCAATCGCATCATTATATTGACCCTGATCATGGTACTCGGTTCCTAGATTAAAATGGATACCGGATACTTTGTTACGGTGTTTTTTCTGACGAATAATCTGGGCTGACGAACCGCTATTTGGGCTGGCTGACATGGCGGAAGCGATTTTATGTTGTTGACGCTCACGAAAAAAAACGATTAAACTGGCGATAGCGGTAAATCCATCAAAACCGGGCAGAGGGATCAAACTGGTTACGGTTAAACAAAAACTGGCGATGAATACATAGCCAGTAAAGGCCAGCGAAATTGCCTGCCAATCGAAGGTTTTGGGTGGGTTGGTCGCCAAGGGGAAAAACAAACTTAGGACATAATCGGTGGTCGAATTCTGAAAATATATCAGCATGGCTACAGTGGTTAGGATGATGAGCAGACCAAGTAGGCTAAAGGTTAAACTGGCTATTGGCCCAGACATCGCCACCAAAAACAGGTCAAAATAGCGACGATTGAGTTTGTGCGGGTCAACTTGTAAGGCTTTAGCCCAACCGAAATAGCCAGTCAAAATAAAGGCAATCGCCCCGAAAACAGATAGATGTTTGAACGGGTTAAGGGTGATGTTTCCTTGTTCGACTTGGGAGTTGTCGCCCAGAAAATAGGCCACTGTGGCATGCCCTAACTCATGCACCGTAAAGGCAATCAACATGCCGGGGATGATTAAGAAGTTTGTCCAAGAGACATTGGGGAAAAGTTCGTTCATAAAGTAACACGGAGATTCGCAGAGGCGCACGGAGATTCACGGAGGAAAAATAATAACGTTTTTTCTTAAGAACTCTGTGAATCTCTGTGTTATTCGCTATTTTCACTATTCACTTAAGCGGAACCGTAATCTGAACCGAAGTACCTTTGCCTGAGGCTGAATCGATGTGACATTCACCACCAATCGCCTCTGAGCGTTCAAAGAGGTTGATCATGCCCAAACTACTCCGTTGGTCGTAGGTAGAGCGAGTTTTTTCAACATCAAACCCAACTCCATTATCTTTTATTTCAAGATGCAAAACGCCCTTCTTTTCCTCAACGGTAATGTTTATTTGACCGGCTCTAGCGTGCTTTTTGGCATTACCAACTGCTTCTTCCACAACGGCAAACAGAACCCCTTCATGTTCTGTTTTTAGCCCGTTGTTGTAGCCCTTATTTTTGACGGTTACCCGAAACGATTCAACCGCGTTCAGGCGTTCGGCATAGCCATTTAAGGCGGCGATTAGTCCCTTTGTTTCCAATACTACGGGGCGCATGGCAAACAGCATGTTCCGAATATCTTTAACCGTCGTTTGCCCTAATTCCTCAATTTTTATAATCTCTTCGTAGGCTTTGCTAATATCTTTATTTTTAATTAACATTTTAACAAAGTTGAGACGCATGGCGATAGAGGCTAAAGATTGAGTTGGCCCATCATGTAAATCTCGAGCCAGTTTCCGGCGGGCTTCCTCTTCTTTTGCTAGAATTTTTTGTTGCTCACGCTTTAAGTCCTCAATCAATTGGGCATTTTCAAGGGGAATGACCACTTGACTGCATAAGGTCTCCAATAGACGACAATGAGCTTCGGTATAATATTCAGGGATTTCGTGGGCGAATATTACCACACCGTAGGTATCTAATCCCACTCTTAAGGGCGCGCAAATGGCTGATTGAGATGGACGGAGAGACTTAAAAGAACTTAAGGCTTTCTCTTTATTAATATTATGATCAATAATGGCTTCAGCTTCCTGAATCGCCTCGTTAATTATGGATGTTTCTCGGCTAATCACGCGTTTTTTGTCTGATCCAGCCACACCTCGACTCGCGGCAATGTTCAACTCAACATCACTACTTTCAAACAAAAGGGCCATGCCCAACGCCTTAGATTCTTTTTTGCCTTTGCTCCCCCCCATAGCCGGTAATCCCAAATCAATCATTTTTTGTAACACTTCCCGATAATCAAGAGTCGAACTAAGTACCCGAGCCATTTGAGCCACTAACTCACCTTGCTTGACAGTAATCTTAAGTTCGGCGAGTTTTTTATCATTGCCTTCTGCACTACGACGATACCTAAAACTGGTCAGTGCTAATAACGACGCGCCAATACCAAGGACAACAATGATGACAATCAAAACACCTAACAATGCATTAGTCATGAATATTCCTCATCGAATGTTTTATTTTTGGTAGTGGTGCAGATGTAGTGATAAGGAGTGCAAAGCTTGCTTTGCAGGCAAGCCTTGCACTCCGGATTTCCCCATCACTACTTGTGCAGGACTACCTTATTTTTGTACAAGGCTCAGAGCAACGGAAAGGTCTACTTTGGCCTCAAGTCGTTCAAAAGTTTTAATCGCTTGGGATAAAATCGCACGATTATCTGTCCCATTGTTGAATTTAACAAGAGCCAGTTTGGTTTTTGCGGTTTCGTAATCGTTTGGTAGGGTAGACAATAGCTCCAAGCTGTCTTGGAAGGCTTGCTCTGCCAACTGATAGTCTGCTGTGGCTTGATAAATTTGACCTAATATCCGTTGCGATGCGCCTTGTTTGAGTATCTCTTTGCGTCGAATATATTGGTCAATCGCTTGCTTTATCTGATTCAAGGCCTTTTCAGTTTGACCTGTGCTGAGATAAAACTTTGCCCAACATCGCTGTATATCCGGTAATAACTTATCTGAACTGACTTTGGCTAATGCCATTTCACTTTGGTTTAGGTAGTTTTCAGCCTCAGACCAATTATGCTGAGCCAGCGCAAGGTGGGCCAAATTATTCAACTCTTCAGCTTCAAGGGCCGCAGAACCAACCTCTTGCCACATGGCTAAACTTTCATGGTACAATTGATCCGATGTATTGTAATTACCTCTATACAGTTCAATCTTGGCTAAACAGCTTGAGGCCCGTCCTTGGTCAGACAGGTCACCAATCTCTTCTTTGATAGACAGGCTTTTTTGTAATATCTGATACGCTTCGTTCCATTTACTCTGATCGATGTAAACCTTGCCAAGATTAATGCATGCTCTTGACAAGCCTTCAATGTCTTCTAGTTGTTGATAACGTTCTAGGCTCTGTTGACAAAAATCTGTTGCTTGCTCCAATTGCCCCAAACAGCGATAACTCGCCCCAAGTAAATAGTAGGCATGGGCTATGGCCCGCTGTCCAGCTTCATTAGGCAGTTTTATAGCCACCTCCAGCCCTTTTTCAGACCAACTAATTGAGGTTTGGTAGTTGGCTTGGTGATTGTGTATTTCGCTACCGATTAGATAAACCATAGCCAATTCAATACAGTTTTCGTTTTGATTTAGATGGGTTAACCCCTGATTGACTGTGCTGAGAGCCGTCTCAAAATCGCCTTGTTTTTTATATATTCGAGCCACTTTCCAACTCAAATCAGCTAAACGACGTGACTTTTCATCAGAATCGGCTTCTGCTCGTACAATCGTTTGTGCCGCTGAAAAATGCTCTAGGGCTTCATCGTATCGCCCAGTGGTGATGAGTATTTTGCCGGAATTTTCGTGTGCTACTAAGGCATAAGGTTGAAAATCGGTGTTTTTGTTAGCCTCCAACTGTTTTGCCATGCTTAAAACACGATGATACCAATGGAGCGCAGTTTGATTGGCAAACGTTGTCTTGGCTTGATAGGCCGCATTAGCTGCGTAAATGATTGCTTTCTCAAATTTGCCCGCTTTACCATAGTGATAGGCTAACTGTTCAACAGCCAGCGCAGGCTCGGCGCTAGTTCTGTCTTCGATAGCTTTTCCTGCTTGCAGGTGAATGGCCCGACAACGAAGCGGACTCATATCCTCGTACAATACTTGATGAATTTCAGTATGGTTGAACGTTAGGGACGCTTCGCCATAAACTTCATGGATGAGTTGACGTTCAAGGGCGACATCTAGTCGTTCTAAAACCTCCCACTCAGAAAGGCCACTGATGATTTGTAGGTCTTCAAAGTTAAAGGTGCGTCCCAAAACAGCCGCTTGATGTAACAGTTGTTGTGTATCATGGTTCAGGCTTTTAATGCGATTCATTACGGCATCGCGCATCGTTTGAGGTAATGTAATCTTGTCAGGGGTGGTAAATTGCCAACCCTCTTTTTCATATTTTATCACGCCAGTGTCGATGAGGCCGTTTACCAGTTCTTCGACATAAACTGGATTTCCCTCAGTACGTTGATAGATTCGATTAATCAGAGTATGGGGGATAATCTCATTGAGTTGAGTAATCTGTTCCAAGTCTACGGCAATATAAACCGACTGTGTTAATATGCTTCCTAACATTTGACCGACTTCGTTTTCATTAAGCCGCTCTAGGGGCAAGGTTTGATAACTAGGTTGACGGCTCAAACTACGGAGAGCATCTAAAAGGGGATGGTTGATTTTTAGGTCTGTGTCGCGATAGGTACAAACAATCATCAAACCGAATGAGGTACAGAAACGGGCTAGATGATTGAGCGCCTGTAGGCTACTGTTATCTATCCAATGTAAATCCTCTAAAATAATCAACCAAGGGCGTACTTTGGTCGCTTGGGTAACGAACTGAGTCAGGGTATTCATAACCCGCAAATGTTCTTGCTTTGGTTCTAAAATCTTAATTTCTGCTAGGTTAGGCAACAAATGACTAATATCTGGTACAAGTCGAGTCATCTCACTGAGCATTTTAGTATCTTGCTGGTTAATCACCTCTGGCGGAACGGTGGAGAAGTAGGTTTGTAAGATTTCTATAAAGGGATGATAGGCCGGTGCGCCTTCCCACTCCTCACAATAGCCGGTGAGAACCACCCCATTTTGAGCTTGGGTAGCTAACTCTTGGATGAGCCGAGTTTTACCAATTCCGGTTTCGCCGGTAATAAAAAATAGCTGTCCTTGCCCCTGCTGGGTTTTTTGCCAAGCCGCTAACAACCCATTAAGTTGTGTATGTCGCCCCACCAACATCCGTTGGTGCTGAGGGGTAATCGGGGTGTCTTGGACGCTATCTTTATAGACCACCAAACTTTTTAGAATATGGTAGGCTTGTTGGGCGTTGGCATACCGTTCATTGGGATTCTTAGCCAACAGTTTAAGAATAAAATGCTCTAATGCGTTTGATAAACGAGGATTAGACTCGCGTAACGGTTGTGGGGTTTTATGAAGATGGGCGCGCATAGTCGCTTGGTCATCCTCTTCAACAAAGGGGAGTTGCCCAGCAAAGAGTTGATACAGAATTACGCCGAGCGCGTATAGGTCGGTTCGGGCATCGAGCGGATGTCCGAGAATTTGTTCTGGGGCCAAATAGGGGGCTGATAGTAAGGATAAGGGAATTTCTAGGAGTGCGACCCCCTCTTCAAGCCACCCCATGCCAAATCGTTTGACTTTGACCACCCAACCCACAGAGTCATTCTGTTCAGTTACGTCTATTTGTCCTGTGGTAGGTTGAGTATTGACCATCATGACATTTTTAGGTTGTAAATCGCCATGAATTTTACCTCGGCTATGGACATACTCCAGCACTCTGGCAATCTGCAACCCTATATCTAGGGCTTCTTGAGCCGACATTGAGGCATTTCTTAATACTTGGTGCAAGGTTTGACAGGGCGCGTACTCCTCAACAATAAAGGCCGATTCATCCGTCTTATCATAATCAAGCACATCAATCATATTGACATGCTTAAAGTTGACCAACTGCTCGGCTTGATGAAGGAAGCGAGTAATCGACTTTTCGCTAAATGAGGCCGATAAAACCTTAATGGCGACTTTTTGTTGGGATTGTAAATCAGTGGCTAGTAGAAGTACTCCCAATCGACCGTCATGCAGTTTGTTCTCAATTTGATACCGTCCTTTAAGCATCTGACCCGGCAATTTGAGGGATTCTTTGGCCTTCAAGGCTTCTACCGCTTCGTCAACCGAGGGGTAAATGGCGAAGAAATCTAAAAATCCGGCCAGTTCAATAATCCGTTTCACATGAGGTGAAGGACTAGCTAACACAATGGAGGCTTTCATGTGGTCACGTCGCAAGGACATAAGCGCCTTTAGACTGGCTGTGGTCAACGTCTCGACTTGCGACAGGTCAATTACCGACCCTGAACCACTCGCGTTTAACTGTTGCAAACGTTCTAGTTGAAGTTCTACCCGACCGACACCATGTTCATCAAAAATAGTGGTGGGGGTTAATACAGCCGCCTCATTTTCTGCGATAAGTTCAACGGTCAAGGCCCCAGATGGAGCGAGGTCAATGGTTAACCCTTCATGGGCTACCACCACATCACATATTGGCCCAGCCGCGGGGTTTTGGGCTTGATAGTTGATGGTACTTTCTTGAATTTCCTCTAACGTTACATCAGAGTAGGTCGGGTCATGGTGGAACAGGAGCAGTTTTTTCGCTCCGGCCGCGCGAGCCATGTCCGCTCCAATGAGAGCCGAACTATGTCCCCAATCAACCTTTTCTAGTGCCTCACCCAGAGTGAACTGGGTGTCAAAAATTAAGGCATCGGCATTGCGGAAAAAGTCGATATATGGTTGTAAGTGTTCCTGGTCGAGGTTTTTATACTCCGCATCACTGGCAAACACAAAGGTGCTGTACTCATCATCAAACCGAAATGCGTAAGCCTTACCGGGGTGAACCGTCTCAATCGTGTTGATTTTGACATCATCAATATAAAATTGCTCACTGGGTTTGATGTCTATGAATTCACGCGTAGCCTGCATGTAGTGTAATGGCACTGGAAAAGTGATGAATTTTTGTTGCTCGGCAAGCACAGTTTCTAGGTCATGAATACTGTAGATATATATTTTGTTACCGGGAACAAATGCGGGGCGGAAGAAGGGAAATCCTTGGATATGATCCCAATGGGCATGGCTAAACAGCAGATGTAGCACACCTTTGCCACGTCCGCAAGGCCCTTCCATTAACTTTAGGCCAAGCTCACGAATACCAGAACCTGCATCAATAATAAACGTTTGATTATTTGCTTGAATCTCAACGCAGGTTGTGTTACCGCCGGCTGTTCCATTTTGTAGAGCAGGCAAACTATCCACATATAACCTGACCGCTTGAGGGTCTTTAAGATTAACGTTTGCAGCACCTAAAACGGCCTTGTAAATTTTTTCTTTGACTTCTTCTGGCTTGAGTGGTGAGGGGATTGAACCACGCGCACCCCAAATTGTGATTTTCATAAGATGTACCCTGTTAGAGGTTAGTTATCGCAAAATTTCTATCGATTATAAAACTGAGGATTTAGTGACTGGCATCGTCTCTATTATTGTAACATGAATATATGATTAACTACAAGAGGATATTGGTAATTACTGACGCTGTGGACAGGTAAATTGAAACGTTGAATAGAATGAAAACAGATGAAATTGCTGAAACGTGTTGGAAATTGCCGATTTTTGGGGATAAGTCTGATTTGATGAAAAATCAGCAGTTCAAAAACTACTCCCACAAAAAACGTTAGCATCAGGATAATTAAGAGGGTAGTTGTTATCTTGACTAATGACGCATCGGAATCAATCCCGATGCTAAAAGCTGAAGCAGGCTATTTAGGCCGCTTTAGCTGAATGATCTTTACAAATTGCACTGAAGCATAGGGGCTAGGCAAGGCGGTGAAATGTCAGTTTGAAATCAGGGGCGGAGAGAATTTGACCACACGTTCCAAGTCTAGACCGCCCTGCTACAGTCTTTCAGATAAAGATTTTCACTCGGATAGACAGACCCTAAAGGTTTCTAAAACCTTTAGGGTATTGAACTGCAAAACATTATCTGAACATCTATAGCCCCTACATGAATAATCGCTTCGGAATTTAGGCTATCAACTTAACATGCGACAGATAATATCGTAGCACAGTCTTTAGACTGTGTACAGCACAGGCTGAAGCATGTGCTACATGTCTCGGCTTACGTTGATAGCCGGAATTTATAAAGATGATATGGCCGATTCTGAACCATGCCCAGAGATGTGCATCCTATTTATTTTACGCCAAATTTTCTTAGGCTCAAATTGGCGCGTTAAAAATGGTTGACTGCCTTATTCCAAATTAGATTCGGTTTAAGCCATTCAGCGCGGCTACTCGATAAGCCTCAGCCATAGTCGGATAGTTAAAAGTAGTGTTAATAAAATACATCAGTGTGTTCGCCTCACCTGTTTGGCTCATAATTGCTTGACCGATATGAACAATTTCTGAGGCTTGAGAGCCAAAGCAGTGAATTCCTAATATCTCTAGGGTTTCTCTATGAAATAGAAGTTTCAAAATACCTGTGGTGCGCCCGCTGATTTGGGCTCGCGCTAAGTGTCTAAACAATGAGTGTCCTACTTCATAAGGGACTTTTTTAGCAGTCAATTCTCGCTCATTAAAGCCGATGGAGCTAATCTCAGGAATGGTGTAGATGCCTGTCGGAATATGTTCTACGAGTTGATTACGACACTGACCGAATACCAGATGGGTGGCGGCAAAACGACCTTGGTCATAAGCCGCACTAGCAAGGTTAGGATAGCCTACTACATCTCCGATAGCGTAAATATGGGGTTGGGCTGACTGATAGTTTTCATTGACGACAATATTGCCGCGTACATTTAGTTCGATACCGATTTCTTCTAGTCCCATGTTGTCAGAGTTTCCAGTACGTCCTTGCGCCCATAAGAGGTAGTCGCTCCGTATCAGCTTGTTCGATTTAAGGTGTATAATCACCTCTTTCTCACCTGCTTCTACCTTTTCATATACCTCATTGTGTCGAATTGAAACACTTTGTTCGCGCAAATGATAAGCCAATGCATCGATAATCTCATCATCCAAAAACGAAAGGAGTTGATTCCGAGTGTTAATCAAATTCAGTTTAACTTGCATACTGCGAAAAATTGACGCGTATTCACAACCTATAACGCCCGCTCCGTAAATGGTTAAAGAACGAGGAGTCTCTTTTAGGTCAAGAAGCGTATCGCTGTCTAAAATACGGGGATGATTAAAATCTATGTCAGTCGGATGGTAGGGACTAGCTCCAGTTGCAATTAAAAACCCATCTGCTGAATAGTGCATGTTTTGGGGAGAAACTTCAACCGTATAAGGGTCAATGAACTTAGCCCGACCATGAATAACTTTAATGCCATTACGGTCATAAAAACCACGTCGCATGGCCACTTGTCGTTTTATAACCGAACTGGCATTGTCTAATAACGTCTTATAATCTGCGCCCAACGTGGAGCCATATTCGGCCATTTGTTGGATGCTTTGACGTAACGCTTTACTCGGAATGGTTCCGCGATGGGTACAGTTGCCTCCTACCTGAGGGGCTTCCTCAATAACGGCGACGCGTTTGCCCTCTTTTCTAGCCTTCATTGCCGCGCCTTCTCCACCTGGGCCAGTACCAATAACAATAACATCATAATGGTTTGTCATATTAATTTACCTGTTATTTCGGGATGAGAATTAAATAAGTTGTGCATTTCTGTCCTGCCTAGTCCGTGACTAGATTTGCAACGAGCATCGCACAAGGAATCGGAATTAAATAAGTTGCGTTTCAGCATGCACATGTTAATTAATGCTTATTCCAAGTTATTTAATTCTCACTCCTAATATTTGTAAAACACCTCAAGATTTTAGGTTTTTAGATGAATGTTGCTTTTCTCATTATCGAAACTTAACTTGACATAACATTTTGTCTATGATAATATTATGTCTACTTAAACATTATGCTTACTTAAAACTTTTAGCTAAAATTGAAAGGAAGATTAAATATGTCCCATTTCCCAAATGTTCGATATATCATAACACTTGTAGTTTTAATGGTTCTTTTAACTGGGTGTGAACTCCCTCGCGATAGTGCTGTAGATGATGTCGCTCCTGTGGACGAAATGCCTCCAACCCTAGCCCCTTTGGGCGCTGAGAATAGTCTTCAAAACGAGGTGGTGGTCGAAGTGGCGACTCCAATAGCCACCGTGATTAACGTTGAACCTGTTGCAGCCGTTGAAGTTTCTGAAGAAACAATCGCGGTTAGTGGAGAAAATAACACAACCACTAACACCGAAGAAGCCATCGCCACGAATAGTCAACCTGTTAATGGTGATGCGTTAGAAGCGGCTGTATTAGATGAAGGTAACATCACTCAAGATGCTACTCAAACCGAAGAACCTATTGTTGTCGATGCAACCGTCAACAAAACAGAAGAGATGACCGATAATCCCGTTGCCGCTAATCCACCTGCTAGTGAGACCCTTGGCGATTATGTAAACTCTGGGGTGCATACCGTTGAAGCTGGTGATACCCTGTTTGGAATTGGTCGTAAATATGGCGTATCTATTGAGGCGATTGCCATTGCAAACAATTTGTCTAATGATGTGGTGTGGATTGGTCAAGTGCTTGTGATACCGACCACCGACGGATACGCTCCCACTGCACCGACTCAAGAAGGGTATAACTACGACGACTACTCGGCTCCTACTTATGATGCCCCATCCACCTTTAACGAAGTTCCCACGAACCCTGCTCAAAACAGTGGATACCACATCGTCATACCCGGTGAAACTTTATATAGCGTGGCCGGGCAATATGGCACCACCGTTGAGATACTGATTTCCATCAACGGTATTGCTCATCCTTATTTTATCTATGTCGGACAGCAGTTAGCCATCCCAACGACAACGGAATATCCAACCCAACAACCATATCAACAACAACCTGCTCCCCAATACCAACAACCTGCTCCCCAATATCAACAACCTGCTCCCCAATATCAACAACCTGTTGATAACTATTCAACCCTACCCGGTAATACGCACACCGTTGCCGCTGGTGAGACCTTATACTCGATTGCCAATCAGTATGGTACAACCGCAGGAGCCGTTGCGGTCTCAAATGGATTGACAAATCCTAATCAGATTTATGTCGGTCAAGTGCTTTATCTTCCCTAACTTTCTAACGACAAATTGGCTCTTATTAACAAGACACCTACTCAATTTTTGAGGGGTGTCTTTTACTTTCTTACGTTAGTAATATTTGCTTAAAACGAGTTTGACAATTATTTTATTTATCGTACAATAGATTGGCTTCGCTGGCTAGACCTTACTCTTATCTCTCCAAGCGGGATGTTTATATATAGCTTGCTATAAAAATTTCCGGTATATTTGTCTTTTTCTGATAATTCGTGGTTTTGAGGAATCGGAATTTATGCCAGCGACGGATGGTCTGCTCGGCGACGAACAGCTATCGTTTGGCCTTTCTTTACTCTGGGTTTGCGTTTTTTGGCCATGTGACACCTCCTGTTATTAGGAAATTATGCCTCCACAACTTTCTTATGTCAATGGGTACTATCTGGATATTGGCTATTTATTATTATGCACAACAGCACTATTGTGGGGTATAACAAACTTTTCATTTCAGGCATGCCTGTTAGTCTGATTGATTAATTTAACATACCTTAAATTCTAAATCGTTTGAGAGGGTTTGAGAAGTCTCTTTACTAGCGATTTGAATTATTTATCCGATAAAACTTACAAATCACCCTTAATAAAGGGATTGTTGGTTCTAGAGTTGCTGTTTTTGTCTTTAATACGTAACATATATTAAATTAATCAGCCACTCAGCGGTAAGGTAAGCAACTTAAGACCTGACAGGTTTTGAAAACCTGTCAGGTCTTGGCTTCCATTCCTCATTAAGTTTACACTTATGGTTGCCATACTTCTTGCATCTAGGATTGAAACGCTAGAGTTGTGAAGCATTTTTAACCATGGACTATACCGATTTTTGTCTCAATCCGTGTAATCGGTGGTTAAATCGACGAACTTTTGTAATTAATTATGTTATCTAACAACAAGATTAAAATATTAATCATCACAATTGTTTTGATTAATTTAGCTTGCGGGTTAAATATACCGTTTCTTAATGACGGAGACGTTCCCCCAACCCCCGCGCCGAGTGGTGGCTCAGCCTCAGAGCAGGGGGACACCTCTAAGATTATTGTTGAACCCACAGAGAAACCTGAATCTACTCAGATTGACGACGAAACGATCCCAGCTACCGAGCTAGACGAGCCAGATGAAACATCATCAACCGAAAATGATGCTGTCTCCCCTGAAAAGTTAGCCGATGACCAAATTTTTATCACCTTGGGGGGAGAACCACCGACCCTAGACCCTCATCTTAGCGGCGATGCTACCTCTGCCGAATATGTGGTTGAGATTTTTAGCGGCTTGATGGCCTACAACCAAGAACTTAACATCGTTCCTGATGTGGCCGAAAGTTATGAAGTTTCGGATGATGGCTTAGTTTATACCTTCAAACTCCGCCCTAATGCAACCTTTGAGGATGGAAAACCGATTCGGGCCGAAGATTTCAAGTGGTCGTTTGAACGAGCTTGTGACCCTGCAACTCGCTCTCATACCGCTGATGCCTACATGGGCGATATTGTTGGCTGTCGTGAAAAACTTCAAGGCCAAGTGGCAGAGGTCGCTGGTGTAACTGTCATTGATGAGCAAACCCTACAACTAATTATTGACGAACCGAAAGGATTTTTCTTGGCTAAAATGACTTACCCAACCGCTTACGTACTTGATCAAGTGGCGGTTGAACGGGGAGGAGCCACATGGTACACCAATCCAAACGGTAGTGGCCCCTTCAAATTAGACGAATATTCGCCCGATGAAGGGATGATTGTGTTAGAAAAAAACGAAAATTTTTATCGTCAACCCCACCCCATTTTAGAACGGGTAATCTATTTAGTAAATGCCCCTATCAACGGTATGACAGGTTATGAGCAAGGGTTAGAACCGATAGCACCCGGTGTTACTTTCGATGCCATTCAAATTGGTTCAGCCAACTTAAGCCGAGCCACAGACCCCAATAATCCACTCAGCCAAGAATTTAGTACCATAAATGAATTTAGTATCTTTTACATAGGGTTTAATATCAATAAACCTCCATTTGATGATACCAAAATTCGTCAGGCTTTTAACTTAGCCCTCGACAAAAAGAGAATCGTTAAGCTCGCCTTCCAAGGAACCGTTCCTGTGGCGAATGGTATTGTGCCACCAAATATGCCTGGTTACGAAAACCCCGATTTGAGTGATTATGAATTTGACTCTGAACGGGCACTTGAACTGATAGCAGATTCATCCTATGGAGATGTTAGCGAACTGCCTGAGATAACGCTACATGTAAGCGGAATCGGTGGCGCGGTTGGCCCTGTTCTCGAATCGATTGCAGAGTCCTATAAGGTCAATTTAGGAGTCGAGATTACCATTGAACAGTCACCTTGGGCTGAGTTCCTACAGGACCTCAATGGGCCAGAACCGTCATATCAGCTATATCAGTTGGGGTGGGTGGCAGATTATCCTGACCCGCAAAACTTCTTGGAAATTCTGTTTCATTCTAAAAGTTCTCAGAATCATGGTGGGTATTCTAATCCTGAAGTGGACAACCTGTTGGATGAGGCGAAAGCCGCTCGTGACCCCCAAGTTCGTTTATCGCTCTATCAACAGGCAGAGCAGAAGATTTTGGATGATGCGGCCTGGGTTCCTATCTATTTTAGTGTAGAAAACTGGTTGGTTAAGCCTTATGTTAGAAATTTTCAGCCACCTCCCATGAAAATACCTAAATGGCAATATGTATCTATTGTAGAACACTAATCTGATTTACGGTTTTAGGTCTACGATTTACGACATGTGTTCTCGAAAAAATCGAAAATCTAAAACCGTAAAACATACATTGTATCAATTAATGGCTCCATTATTAGATGTAAATAACCTAACCACTCACTTTTATACCCAAGACGGTGTGGTTAAAGCCGTCAATGGGATCAGCTACACCGTTGATGAACGTGAGACGGTTGGAATTGTTGGTGAAAGTGGTAGTGGTAAAAGTGTGGGTGTTATGTCACTCATGCGCCTTATCCCTACCCCGCCCGGTAAAATCGTTGATGGACAAGTGACCTTTAACGGGCAAGACCTCTTAACGTTGAGTAACGATGAGATACGCTCCATTCGGGGTAATAAAATCGCCATGATTTTTCAAGACCCGATGACTTCGTTAAATCCAGTTTTAACAATTGGGCGACAGATTAGCGAAGCTGTTGAACTCCATTTGGGGTTAGATAAAAAGCAAGCTCGAACTCGAACCATTGAATTGTTAGAGTTGGTTGGTATTCCTTCCGCGGGAGATCGAGTAGATAACTATCCGCACCAATTTTCAGGTGGGATGCGCCAACGGGTTATGATTGCGATGGGACTGTCATGCAATCCTCAGCTATTGATTGCTGATGAGCCGACCACCGCGTTGGATGTTACGATTCAAGCTCAGATTGTTGATTTGGTCAAGCGTTTGCGCGAAGAAATCGGCATGTCCATTATATGGATTACACATGATTTGGGAGTAGTCGCTGGATTAGCTCAAAAAATGATTGTGATGTATGGCGGTAATATTGTCGAGCAAGCACCTGTGATTGACCTGTATAAAAACTCCCATCATCCCTATACAATGGGGCTACTTGCTTCCTTGCCTCGTTTGGATGAGGATAGACCGCAGAAACTACGTTCTATTGATGGATTACCACCAGATTTAGTTAATTACCCAAAAGGCTGTCCATTTTATGCCCGATGTAACTATCGATTAGATAAATGTGCTGATACTCCGCCTCAAATAAAGGAAATTGGTGTGAAGCATAAAGTGGCTTGTCATGTGGATGTTCAAACTGCAAAATGGACGACTGAACATCCTTATGAAGAGTTTAATTTAACATAATACGGTTTTTGGTAGTCCTGCACATGTAGTGATCACCTACCCGCAAGTTTAGAACTTGCGGGTAGGTAACTGACCTATATCACTACTTCTGCATCACTACCCGGTTTTTAAGGCATCATTATCTTGATAAGATGGCCTATTTTATTAAGCTATATCAAAGGGGCGTGTAGTGCTAGAAAAGAAGAATGGTAAATCAGACGTAATTGTCAGTGTTAAAAACCTAAAAATGTATTTTCCCATTACAAGTGGAATTATTTTTCAGAGCCATGTCGGTGATATTAAAGCGGTTGATAATGTATCATTTGATATTCAACGGGGTGAGACTCTGGGGTTGGTTGGCGAAAGTGGTTGTGGGAAAAGTACTACTGGACGAGCTATATTGCAACTCTATCGTCCTACTGATGGGTCGGTTAGATTTGAAGATTCTGAATTGACCGAGCTAAAAGGTGGAAACTTGCGTAAAATGCGGCGGCATATCCAAATGATTTTTCAAGACCCTTATGCCTCCCTTAACCCACGTATGACCGTTGGAAGTATTGTCGGTGAGCCGTTAGAGGTGCATAGGTTAGCGAGCGGAAAAGCCCGCAAAGAACGGGTTCGAGAGTTATTGGATATTGTTGGACTGAATCCCTACTTTATCAATCGTTACCCGCATGAATTTTCGGGTGGACAACGTCAACGGATTGGGATTGCTCGAGCGTTGGCGGTTGAGCCTGCTTTTATTGTATGTGATGAGCCAATCTCCGCCCTAGATGTTTCTATTCAAGCTCAGGTTATCAACCTGTTAGAAGAGTTACAAGAGCGCATGGGGTTAACTTATCTGTTTATTGCCCATGACTTGGCGGTGGTGCGTCATATTAGTGATAGAATCGCGGTCATGTATCTGGGTAAATTGGTCGAACTAGCCGGACGAAGCGAACTTTATGCCCGTCCTATGCACCCTTATACCCAAGCCTTACTCTCCGCAGTGCCACTGCCCGACCCCATTGCAGAGATGGAGCGAGAGAAGAAACGGGTAATTTTGCAAGGAGATGTACCCAGTCCAGCCAATCCACCCAAAGGCTGTAACTTCTGTACACGTTGCCCATCCGTGGAACGAGCTAAACAAGAAAAAGGTGTCGATTGCCATACCGTTGATCCTGAGTTTCAGGAGGTTGAACCGGGGCACTGGGTAGCTTGTCATCTGGATGGGTAGTTAGGATCGTAGGCTATCAACGTAAGCCGAGACATGTAGCACATGCTTCAGCCTGTGCCGCACAGTCTAAAGACTGTGTTACGATATTATCTGTCGCACGTTAAGTTGGTAGCCGGATCATAAGTGTTTGTAGTAGGCGATTCATCGCCTTCAAAGGCACTGAAAGGCCTACTACGAACGCTTAAGTTGACAATCTATGGTAGTAGGATATGCTTTAGCCTAACGCCCTCTAGCATCTTTATTAATCTTACTCTAATTGTTGATTAATGTTCCTATAATGTTAATTCATAATAATTGACACGGGTTATGGTGATTCAATTAAAAAGTAATTCACCAACGATACACACAAATCATCATTGCCTCAATTCTCATCTGGAGGTGAAATCCGTAAAATAAAAAGATTAACATGAACCTTGTTCAATAAAGTTGCTACATTTAACGTTAACTATTGTTTAAACTAATCTATCTCAAAATAAAAAGGAGAAAAGTATGTTTTCTAAAAAGTTTTTTGCTATTTCCATGTTAGCCGTACTGTTGATTGCTATTGCCGCTTGTGGTGGTCCCCCACCCACGCCACAAACAATCACCGTTATTGAAACTGTTGAGGTTATTCAAACAGTTGAAGTTGTTAAAGAAGTTGAAGGTGAAACCATTACTGTTATAGAAACTGTCGAAGTTGTTGTTGAAAAAGAAGTTGAAAAAATCATTGAAGTTGATTCAGAAAACCCAGATGCTGGTCGAGTTCGCCTCGATACCCACATTACTAGTGAACCTCCAAGCCTTGATCCTTCATTGGCCACTGATACTACCTCATCATTCTTCATTGACCAAATGTTTATGGGATTGACCGCGTTTGATGAAAAAGCTAACGTTATTCCTTCTTTGGCGACTGATTGGGAAGTTTCTGAGGACGGCTTAGTTTGGACATTTAACATGCGTGATGATGTGCAATGGGTACACCGTGACCCAAGCACTGGTGCAATCTCGACTATTCGTCCTGTAACAGCTGAAGATGTGGCATTCGGGATTTTGCGTACCCTTCATCCAGATACAGCGTCTGACTATGCCTATATTCTTTACATCATCGCTGGTGCGGAAGAGTACAATACTACTGACCCTGCTTCTGAAGAGTTTGCCGATCTTGAAGTCGGTGTTGAAGTTATTGACGAAACCACCATTCAAATTACTGTTATGCAACCCGCCGCTTATTTCCCCTCAATTGTTGGTCAAGCCACAACGTATGCTCAACCAGCTGAAACCATCGAGCAGTATGGTGACAACTGGACTGAAGCTGGTAACATTGTTACAAACGGCCCTTACACCTTGCGTGACTGGCGGCATAGTGCTGAAATCTTCATTGAAAAGAATCCAGAATGGATTAAGGCTGACCAAGTTCAAATCGAAATCTTTGGTGGGCCGATTATTCAAGAAGCTTCTACCGCTATGGCCATGTATGAAAACAACGAACTTGACACAATGGCTGATCCCGGTGATAGCCCCCCATTACCTGACATGGATCGTATTAAAGCCGATGCTCAAATGAGCAAAGAATTATTGATTGCCCCTCGTCTGTGTACCTACTACTACGGCTTTGTTAATACCAAACCGCCGTTTGATGATCCACTGGTTCGTAAAGCCTTTGCCGCTGCGATGGATCGTCAAAGCATCATCGACTTTGTAACCAAAGGTGACCAAGTTCCGGCTCACTCATTCACCCCTCCGGGTATTTTTGGTAACGTTGCTGAGGACTTCTCTATTGGTGGGTTTATGGTTGAAGACAGCTATGATGACCAATTAGCCCAAGCCCAAGAATGGATTGCCGAAGCTGGTTATCCGAATGGTGCAGGATTGGATGTCTTGTTAATGCACAATACTTCTGAAGCACATGCTCAAATCGCTCAAGCAGTTCAAGCAATGTGGCAAGAAGCCTTCCCAGAAGCGAGTGTCAACATCGAAAACCAAGAATGGGCCGTTTATCTGAAAACCTTACAACCTGATAGCGAAGATTCTGAAAAACCGAACATCTATCGCTCCGGTTGGTGTGCTGACTATCCAGATGCGAACAACTGGCTTAATGAGGTATTCAACTCAATGAGTAATAGCAATTACGCCAAGTTTAACAACCCTGAGTACGATGCCTTAGTTGAGGAAGCCGCTTCAGTAGCTGACCCTGAAACACGGGCTGACTTGTATCATCAAGCTGAACAAATCCTGATCCAAGATGTAACCGCAATTTCACCAATTTACTACTACACCTTTATACGATTGTATAAACCGTGGGTATCAGTAGTTATTAACCCTGTGGGTGGTGACCCAGTTTGGCTATGGACGGTTGATGCCGAAGCCAAAGCTGCGGCTCGTGGTGAATAATCTAATTCGTTAAATAAATAAAGCGACGTAGTCATTAAGACTGCGTCGCTTTTTGGCATTAAAAATGCCCAGTAATGGATAACGATTAGTGAAGAATAGGTGAATTATTCATTATTCATTATTCATTATAAATTAAACCATGTTAGCTTATATTATACGTCGTATCTTGTGGTCTATTCCCGTTTTACTTCTTTTGACCTTGGTTATCTTTTTGTTGATGCGGTCTTTACCCGGTGGCCCATTCGATTTTGTGGGAGACAAAAGTTTACCCAAATCGGTGGTTGAAAATTTAGAACGCCGCCATCATTTAGATTGGCCCTTAGCATGGCAGTTCTCCTCTTATGTGTTAGGTGACGATATTACAGGTGGAATTTGTACAGGTCTCTCCTTTTTGTCCGGTTGTGATATTGTTCAAAGTGGAGCTAGATTCGGGGTTTCAAGAGGATTAATTCGAGGCGATTTAGGCATGGCTCTCAAACTTCGAGGGCGAACTGTTAATGAACTAGTGGCCGAATCGTTCCCCATCTCTTTGCAGTTGGGCATAGTCTCGATGATAATTGCGCTGATTATAGGGGTACCGCTAGGGGTTATAGCGGCCCTAAGACAAAATAGTTGGGTAGATTATAGCGGTAGTTTTGTGGCTGTTTTGGGGTTGTCAATTCCTAATATGGTACTAGGCCCACTGCTGATATGGATATTCCCCTTAACTTTGGGGATGCTTGCTATTTCTGGATGGGGAGCAAAACCACCATTTTTCTTAGGAGTTTTTCCTAATGTGTTTGATTGGGAGTTTTGGAAACATGCCATTTTGCCCGCGATAACATTAGGCACAGCTGTCTCCGCCTCGATTGCTCGTCTCACACGAGCTAGTTTACTGCAAATTATTCGCGAGGATTATATCCGTACTGCCCGTGCCAAAGGGTTACGAGAGCAGGTTGTTGTTACTCGTCATGCCCTTAAAAATAGCCTCATTCCAGTTATCACCATTCTTGGCCCCTTAATCATTGCCATTGTGACGGGTTCGTTTATTGTCGAACAGATTTTTGGCATTCCCGGCATGGGAAAACATTTCGTCACTAGTATTGGCAACCGTGATTATACGGTGATTACCAGTGTAACCTTGATTTACTCGTTGTTACTCGTTACTGGGAACTTAATGGTTGACATCGTGTATGGTTGGTTAGACCCTCGTATTCGTTATAGTTAAGCAGGTCCAAGTTTTAAAACCTCCCAAAAACCGTTGGCTGAGCTTGTCGAAGCCAGCTCCCTTCGGCAGGCTCTAGGAGATTTATTTTTCTGGAACTGCCTTAAACACTTAAAATAAGACATTTATAGGAGAGAAATATTATGGCCGCTACTGGTGCTACATCAAAGGCAATTGCTGTACCCCAACGAAAGGAACGAACCCCTTTAGGTGATGCGATTGAACAACTCTTAAAAAACAGATTGGCTGTTGCTAGTGGATTATTTATTGTCTTGTTGATTCTTGTGGCAATCTTTGCCGATATCTTTAATGCTTATACCGTGCAAGGCTTTGATACTACTCCCCATGCTCCTTATGCGATACAGGTTTTGCAAGACAATAATGCTCGTCCTGGTGTAACTAGTAACAGTACAAAACTGGACGGATTTGTATACTGGGTAGGAGCCGACAATTTGGGGCGTGATTTGTGGTCTCGTACCTTGTACGGAGCGCGTGTTTCAATGGCTGTGGCTATTGTGGCGGCGACAGTGAGCATGATGATAGGGCTAATATATGGCTTGGTCGCTGGATATTTTGGCGGTCGGATTGATGATGCCATGATGCGTTTTGTCGATTTCCTTTATGGGTTGCCCATTTTAATTGTTGTCATCTTAATGCAGGTCTTTTTTAAGGCTTGGGATCGTCAAGAAGATACAGGGCTGATTTTTGGCATCCTTTTGGATATGAATCAGGCTATGGGCGGGGTCTTGTTTGTCTTTATCGCCATGGGTGTTTTAAATTGGCTTGGTATGGCTCGAATTGCCCGAGGACAAACTTTATCCATTAAACAAAAGGAGTTCATTGAAGCCGCTAAGTCGATTGGGGTTAGTACCCCCCGTATCATTTTTAGGGAGATATTGCCCAACGTGTTAGGCCCATGTATTGTTTATGAAACGCTACAAATTCCGGGCTACATTCTCACTGAGGCATTTCTCAGTTTTATCGGTTTGGGCGTTGATGCACCGACTCCGAGTTGGGGGATTATGATTAATGAGGCTTATCAAGGATTACGTTCTCATCCCCATGCCCTACTCCCACCCGCAATTGCGCTAACCATGACAGTGTTGGCCTTCAACTTCTTGGGGGATGGCTTGCGGGATGCCTTTGACCCACGCTTGCGAGAGTAGATGATTAGCTTAGTACCCGACAAAATATTTAGCCAAAACTAATTAACACAGAGAAAAAGAGCTTTTTTCTCTGTGTTCCTGTTTTAGGCTTTCATAAATCACTTTGTCGGTAGCAAGGTAGCAAAGATGATTAGTAACCTTACCCCGCTTCAACCAACTTATCCACCAGATCGCACATCTCCGCCAACACTTCCTCAATATTCAGTTGATCCGTATCGATCAACACCGCATCCTTTGCCGGAACGAGGGGAGAAATCGGCTTTTCTGTGTCCTGACGGTCTCGCTCTTGGATAGCAGCTAAAATTTCATCATAGTTGACCGTCTTCCCCTTGGCGATGAGTTCATCATATCGGCGTTCAGCCCGTTTCTCCGCCGAGGCGACCATGAAGATTTTCAGGTCGGCTTTGGGTAAGACCACTGTGCCTATATCCCGTCCGGCCATGATGATGGCTCCATGTTGGGCCATAGTCCGCTGTTGTTCGGTCAGAGCGGCTCGGACGCGGGGGTAGGAGGAGACCAGCGAGACATATTTTTCTACCATTGCCGAGCGAATTTCCCATGTAATATCTTGTTCGCCGACCAGCACGGTACATTGTCGACCATCATTTTGAGTGGGCGGGGTAATTATCAAGGGCAACCGCTCGGTCAACTCAGAGACAGAGACCTCATCGGTAATCTCAATATGTTGATCTAGCGCGCCCCATGTTGCCGCTCGGTACATGACCCCCGTATCAAGATAGAGGTAGTGTAACTCCTCGCTCAAAAGTTCAGCCAGCGTACTTTTACCTACTGCCGCGGCCCCGTCAATCGTAATTGTTATTTGTTTAGACATTGTTCGTCACCTATTTGTATAATTCGTTTGGTATTTTAAGGTAATTCCAAGAAAATAAGTTAGTGTCAGAAATAGTTCAGACCTGATGATGCCTAATCTACCGAACAGGGTCCACTGAACAAACCACCGATCAGGCTAACAAATGGGCACGAACGCACCAGTCTGACTTCGGTCTTAACTGTCTGAACCATGACCATGATAGCACGAACCCTGTTTCTTGACTAAGGAATGAGTCCTAAATAAGTTGCGCGTTTGGTAATCGTAGGGGCTAGGCAAGGCGGTGTAGCGTTGGTTTGAAATCAGAACTCCAATCCGCCTTGCCTAGCCCGTCATTCAGGGCGAGGCAGGGGCGGAGAGAACATGGATGTACGTTCCAAAATCAGACCGCCCTGCCTAGCCCCTACCATAATCTCCGACGCAAATGCACATGTTAATTAATGCCCATTCCTAACGAAGGGGCGGCGCGCTTCTGGAAAGGGCTATAGATGTTCAGATAATGTTTTGCAGTTCAATACCCTAAAGGTTTTAGAAACCTTTAGGGTATGTCTATCCGAGTGAAAATCTTTATCTGAAAGACTGTAGGTAGTGGATACTACAAACGGGTAACTTATTTAATTACCGCCAACTTAATGATAATATATAGTAGCAAAGAGCCATATATGCCTCAAACGATAACCCCTAAACAATTTGTTGAAAAATGGAGTGCCATACAGCAAAAAGAGATTGCCGTAGCTCAAAGTCATTTTTTTGATGTATGCGCTTTGGTTAACCATCCGCGCCCATTGGATTTTGACCCCACCGGCAAAATATTTGCCTTTGAAGCCACAACCCAAAAAAGTACCGGCACTAAAGGCCGAGCTGATGTTTTTTACCGTGATAAATTTATTTGGGAGTACAAAGGAGCGTATGCCGATTTAGACAAAGCCTTTGACCAGCTTAACCTTTATCGAGATGCTTTGGGTAATCCCCCTTTACTGATTACCAGCGACACCAAACGCATTATTATTCACACTAACTTTACCAACACCGTTAAGCAAATCCATGAAATAGACTTTGACAGCCTGCTTACTGGCAACGGGTTAAAATTGCTTAAACGAGCATTTTATAATCCTGACTCTTTTAAGCCCGACCAAACCCAGGAACAAGTAACCCTGGCTACATCCAAAACTTTTGTAAAAGTGGCTGAAAGCTTGCAACGATGGGCCGCCATCGAAGGGCGTACCATAGACCCTGAAAAGCTGGCCCATTTTATTATCCGTTTGCTCTTTTGTCTATTTGCTGAAGATATGAAACTACTACCTGATCACCTTTTTACCAAAATGATCAGCCAAAAAGGGTATAATTTTAACGATTTTGTACACGGTTTGCGTAACCTGTTTTCCAGCATGCGTGATGGCGGTTACTTTGGTTTTTACCGTATCCCTCACTTTGATGGGGGATTGTTTGATGATGATTTTGTACCCTCTGACCCCCCTAGCGATATAAAAACAGAATTGCTTCAATCCACTAAATTGGATTGGTCAAATATTGACCCCTCTATTTTTGGCACCTTGTTTGAACGCATTATTGACGAATCCAAACGAGCCAAATTGGGGGCGCACTACACCAGCAAAGATGATATTATGCTGATTGTACAGCCCGTTCTAATGGAACCTTTACGCCGAGAATGGCAAGCCGTAAAACAAAAAGCTAACCAATTGATAAAGAAAAATCAACCCGACCAAGCCCATGCTGAATTACAACAGTTTGCTGATAAAATTGGCTCAATACGAGTGCTTGACCCAGCTTGCGGCAGTGGCAACTTTTTATATGTGGCCTTGCAACAATTGCTTGACCTACAAAAAGAGGTCATTGTGATGGCTAAACGAACAGAGTTAGCCCCTATTGAGCTAACGGTTAGCCCCGCTCAACTGTACGGCATCGAGATAAACCCCTACGCCCACGAATTAGCTCAGGTGACGGTTTGGATTGGCTATATTCAATGGCGAGCCGAAAATGGCTTTACCGAAATGAACGAACCAATTTTGCAGCCTCTTAAGAACATTGAAAATAGAGACGCTATTTTGGCTTATGATGATGAGGGTAAGCCAGTGGAGCCGGAGTGGCCGGAGGCTGAGGTGATTATCGGTAATCCGCCGTTTTTAGGCGGTAAGCGGATACGAAGAGAGTTAGGTGACGAATACGTTAATAGGATTTTTACACTGTATGAACATCGAGTCGCCCATGAAGTCGATCTAGTTTGTTACTGGTTCGAACGGGCACATGCAATGATTGAAGTTGGCCAACTGAAAAGGGCAGGTCTACTCGCTACTAATTCCATTCGAGGAGGAGCCAACCGAAGTATATTAGAAAAAATAAAACAAACAGGTGATATCTTTATGGCCTGGAGCGACCGACCGTGGATTTTGGAAGGCGCGGCGGTTCGTGTTTCGATGGTGGGATTTGATAACGGCACAGAAACCAATAAGCTGTTGAATGGAAACATAACTGATGCAATAAATCCTGACTTAACCGTATCAGTTAATTTGAGTTTAGCCAAACGTTTACCTGAAAACACGAATTTATCCTTTATGGGCGTCACTCCTGCTGGCCCCTTCGATGTTTCTGGAGACAAAGCCAGAGAATGGCTGGTTGCCCCTATTAACCCCAATGGAAGACCAAACTCAGATGTGGTACGTCCCTATTACAACGGCATAGACTTAACTAGACGACATCGAGAGAGATATACTGTTTTTTTTGGCGAAATATCGAAAACAAAAGCAGCTCTTTATGAATTGCCATTTGAACATGTAAAGAATGTTGTAAAACCAGTACGAGCCAAGAGTCGAATACCAGATGAACCTTGGTGGCTCTTTACCAGACGACGTCCTGCAATGTTTGAAGCTACAGAGTCTATGAATCGATATATTGGCACGTCAATGGTTTCGAAACATCTTTTTTTTTGCTGGATACCCACAGAAGTTATTCCTGCTAATCTAATCATTGTAATTGCCCGAGATGACGACTACTTTTTTGGTGTACTTCACTCTAAAATTCACCAACTATGGGCTTTACGGCAAGGGACATCATTAGAAGATCGACCACGTTATACGAACACCACCACCTTTGAAACCTACCCCTTCCCCTGGCACCCCAGCCAAGAACCCACCGAAACCGAAAACCCCCATGTTGCCGCCATTGCCCAAGCCGCCCGTGATTTAGTTGAGTTTCGCCAAAGCTGGCTAAACCCGGAGGAGGTCGGTGTCACCTTTTCTGAGAAAATGGTCAAAAAGCGCACCTTGACTAACCTTTACAATGCCCTCACTGACTATCAGGGAACTTACAAGGGCAAGCAACACAGCCAAAGACAATGGAAAAAAGAGGTTAAGGGGGTCATTACCCTTGAAGATATTGAAACCCTTGATTACATTCACACCCAATTAGATCAGGCCGTATTTGATGCTTATGGCTGGCCTCACACTCTGACCGATGAGCAAATTTTAGAGCGACTACTAACCCTTAACTTAGAGCGAGCCAAAATTAATAAGAAGTAAGGAGTAAGGAGTAACGGTCGTGGTTACATATCTATTAACTTGGAATCCGAGCCGTTGGGCTTGGACGGACTTACAAGACAATATTAACGAAATAAAAAAGAAAGGTTTCCACTTGGATACTTGGAGTTGCGGTGTCACCAAAAAGATAAACCCAAGCGATCGTGTTTTTCTTATGAAATTGGGGAAAGATGAGCCACGAGGAATCGTTGCATCGGGTTGGGCCACCAGTTCTGTTTTTGAGAATGAACATTGGAATGAGCCGCTATGACTGCTGTGCTGTCACACGCACCAGATGAAACCGAAGAGCATGCCTCGAGTCTATAGTTGAATAGCCACGACATTATTAGAGATGAGAGCCGTTTCAATATCCAAGCCCGTTGAGCGAGGTCAAAGTACCAGATACAAGCCGTAGAGCAAGCTGGCTGACATTAAGAATATTATTTTTTAACAGGATATTACGAGTACGAGTAGATAAATCAAGGGTATCAATATGATGGTCATGTTCAAAGGGACAGAGGGCACCGCTCAGAATCGAGTACAAACAGCGCAAAAAGTAGAGTAATTAGGTTGTCAACACCGACAGTTCCAATTTGCTAAATTCAGATTAATGATGATCATGTAGCAATGGAAATATTACACGCACT
>JAUCGB010000084.1 GCA_030377895.1 Anaerolineales bacterium HSG24 | reverse complement strand
GTCGAACCACGCCACCAAAGGTCAGGTGCTTCGGCAAGGTGTCCACAATGGTCACATTACTGG
Source organism: Anaerolineales bacterium HSG24 (assembly GCA_030377895.1). GTDB lineage: Bacteria > Chloroflexota > Anaerolineae > 4572-78 > J111 > JAUCGB01. The sequence continues at coordinate 17,776 of JAUCGB010000084.1, read as the reverse complement.
CTGTACTCGGTCCCCAGTTGACCGCAGATAAGCGGTAGGTCACGATGCCATCTGGGCGCGTTGTGCCGGGGGAGACGCTCTTCCAAGTAGTCAGGTTGGCCGGACGAATCGTGACTTCGGTGGTGGCGATACTGGTAGCGGTCTGATTCTCGGTACTGCTAATAAAGGCGGTGTTGCTGATAATCGCCCCAACAGGTGCGTGAACGTTAACATTTAACTGCACCCGTCCAGTCGTTCCAGCAGGTTGGTCGCCCAAGGTATAACTAACGACTCCTCCCGTTTGCGTACATGGTGCGCCGGAACAACTGCTATAAGTCGTACCATCCGGCACGGTATCGCTGATGGTCACTCCTTGAGCCACACCATTCCCGATTACCTCCCAATCTAAGTAATAGGTCAAGCCGTATCCGGTTGAAACAGGGTCAGGCGAGTCGCTCTTTTGCAGGCGCAGGGCATGGGTACTGACCACGCTACTCGTCATTGTGGTGTTGGTATAGGATTCGAAACTCGCCAACTCAGCAAAGTTGCTCAATATCGTTCCGGTGAGTAACGGTTCATCGACCCGCACGACCATAGTGACCAAACCAGTCACATCTCCGGCCAGTAGGTCTAAGTCGCCCAAACTCCAATTGACCGTACCCATCGCGGGTTGACTAGTCACAGAGGCCACCGGAGAGGCGGAAACGAAGGTACTGCTGGTCGGGACGGTATCGGTAATGACGACTGCTTGAGCCGTATTTCCGCCGCTCAGAGTGTAGGATAGGGTATAGGTCAACAATTGACCGGCTTGTACTGGATTAGGATCGGCCACTTTGGTAATCGTGAGTAGCGGTGAGTTAGAGGTGAAGGTGTTGTCGTTACTATCGGTATAAACCCGCTCACCGAGTGGCGCGTTTTGCATGCTGGAGTAGATCAAGTCAGCAATGTTGGTCAAAATCAGACCATCGGTTAAGTTATCATCCGCGGTCACGGTATAATCTATCTGTAATATTGCCGCACGAGGCATGGTAAAGGTTTCGATAAAATCGATCACCATGATACCGGTTGCTGTCACGTAACTGAAGTTATAGTTGGAGTTAGCAACCGTACCGCCACCCTTGGAGACCTTATTCAAAATCGGAGTCCCTTTTCGCATGCCCGTCGGAATCGTATCGGTGACAATCAGGCCATAAGCCGTGCTGACGGTGGTGGCGTTACTATTGGTAATCAAAATTCGGTAGTTGATGACATCCTTCTTGCTGATGACCGTGCCGCTAATTGGATTAGAGCTTTTGTCTAAGGTCAACTCTGGTTCAAGGACGGAGGTGGTGACGGTGTTGGTTTGAGTGATGACCGCCCCAGAGACAGAGTCATATCGCAAGGTAGCCACATTGGGAATCTCGTTTCCGGCTACCGCTTTGCGTGGGTCAGAGATGATACTGGTGATAGTGATGAAGCGTTGCACGTTTTCGGCAATCTGGCTATACGTGACCACAATCTTCTGCCCGTTGATGGTCATGGCCCCACTGTACGGAGCAACCACATTAACAATCTCTAAGTGGCTGTCAATCGTATCGGTCACATAGACGTTATCCAAAGTCCGAGTAATCAGCGTTTGCGGCACGGTGATGATGTAAGTGACCGTCGTGCCAAGCGTCGCATCAGGCAACGGCTCAAAACTGGTTGATTTGGCGATGCTCGGCGTAATATCCAGCAGTAAACCAAAGTCGAAGGTAAAAGTATTGGTCGTAACAGGCCCAGTATAAATGATCAAACCTGCCGGGTCGGGTTTTCCATTAGAATCAGCCGTTTTATCGCTACCTTCGTTTTGATAAGTGGTCGTATAAATCTCCAGTGGCCCGCCCGGAGCAAAGTTCTCAGCCAAAACGGTCACGGTGAAGGCGTTACTAATCGGGACGCTAAAGGTATAAATTCCATTGGCGATGGTGGTCGTCGTGAAGGCCCGCCCATCACCATACGTCACAGTGATGGTCACGCCAGATTGACCATAGTCAACCATGTTCTCATCCTGGATGCCATTCTGATTTACATCAAACCAAACTGTGTCCCCAATCTCAACCAAGCGAGCAAAACCATAATCAAGCGTTAAATCTTCGGTAACGATGGCGGTTAGGCTGGTGGTGATGGCATAGCCAAACTGATTACCGGCCATGTTTTTGAAGGTTTGGGTCGGCGAAGCGTTGGAATCGCTGACCGCCATTGTCACCGACGCGGCCACTAAGGTCGGTGAGTAGATGTCCAACACATGGCCCACGTTAAAGTTGGTCTCAGAGAGTTGCACGGTGTAGGTCACACCAAGCGGTAGATTCTCAAAGTAATAGTTACCGCTGGCGTTGGTACTGGTGCTAGTAATGTAGACTCCGGTATCGGCGTTGTATAGGTCAACCACAACGCCCACAAACGGGAACTCATCGGCGTTATAATCCTGAACACCATCATAATCAAAGTCGTACCAGACATAGTTGCCGATTCGACCTAGCGGCCATGTCAGGGTGAAAACGGTATTGGTTACATATTGCCGCACGCCCGGTATCGTCTTGGTCAGCGAGGTGTTGGTAATCATGGCCGTGTTGACAAACTGGTCGCTCGTGTAAATCGGCTCACTAATCGTTAGATTGTAGTTCAGTTGGAACGAACCATTCACCGCAAGCGGGCCGGACAGCGTCCAACTGATCGTCCGACCATCGGTTAAAACTGCCCCATTCGGTGTGATGCCGCTGATACTCACATCAGCCGGAGCATAATCCTGAATTAGCAACGGCCCGTAAGCGATGGCGTTACCTGTATTGGTGACGGTGACGGTATAGTTGACCGTTTGCGGATCGGCGGTACTGACCGCGCCGGTTTTGGCGACGACCAGACGTGGCTCGCCGACCTTGGTGGTGACGACGTTAGTACTGGTTACTAATGGTGCGGTGGTGTGGCTCATGGTCGCACTGTTCGTGATTAAATCACCACTGTTGGGGTCGCCTGTGGCAGGAAATTCATGGGAAATTCGCGCCGTGACAGTAATGTAGGCTTGCACGCTATGGGAGATGCTGTCGAAATTAACCTGAATCAAACCTGTATTCGTATTACTGATCACGGTGGGGTTGTAGCCACCCGTTGTGGTCACAGCTTCAATAAGAAAGAGCGGTGTATTCAACTGGTCGGTGATGACCACGTTGTACATGGTGGCACTAATCGGGCTGAGGGGTGCGATGAGGGTGTACGTCACCAAAGTGCCCAAGGTAGCCGTTGGCTGGGGGCTAAAGGTGACGGTTTTGGTGATGCCACCATTAACTGTTCGTAAAGCATCCGAATGAGAACCGCCTTGATAGTTGCGGGTATAATTCACCGTATCTGGTACTTCTGGCAAGTTGGTATAGACCAACTGCGACTGATTTTGCAGATAGCTGTTGGCCGTAATCGAATCTGCCACTTGCAAGGTCAGGATGATTTCGATTCCAGTATGCTTATCCGTCACAAACGGAATGGTTGGAGTCAGGTGGCTGAAGTTCCATACCAATTCACCGTCATCGCCCACGCTCGGCGCTTGGGTGACGTTGATCGTTGTATCGTCGCTGATGATTTGGTAGCCGACCACATGCAAACCGGATGGGATACTGTTGGTGACAACGAGATCGTAGGCTGGAAGCATGCCCTGATTGGAGATGAACATACTGTAGGTAATCAGATCATTCGCTCCAACATAATGGCTCATGTCGCCCAACCGAGTGACATGTAAGTCGTCGAATGTACTGTTGTCGTTGTTTTCACTATAGAAGCCGGACGTACCGCTGGTGTAGGTGCTGTTTGTGGCAGACAAGACCAGTTCGTTGTTGACATAAACCTGAATCTGATCGCCAACGGCGGTCATCTCAACATGATACCATTCGTCGGGAGTGAATCCGGCATTGGTGGTGATGGTTGAGTGATTGTAGCGCGTGGCAATCGAGTTACCCGTCGCGGCATCAACCAACCGCATGCCGTTGGTCTCATCCCACTCAAACCGATAGCCACTGGTCGTACCATTCCCCCGAATGAAGCCGCCGATTGTGCCGGTACTACTAACAGGCGATTTCATCATGAAGGAGGTACTGGTGTCTGTCCATGTGCCATCGCCAAAGGTGGCGGTGTGTACGCCTGTCGCATCTGTATTGACGTAGGTGTTATTGTTGACTACCCATGTGCCACTCGGTGTAATCCCACCTGCCGAATTATCATTAAAGTTCTCGGTCAACAAAGCGGAGCTACGACCATCAGCCAACTCGTACCGCTCGGCGATGTGCAGAATTGGCTCGGCAACCAGAATCTCCCCGGCAGTCGTTGTGAAAACGTATGGAATGGTATCATCATTGTATGTCATGGTGATATCGTTGGTTAAGGTGATGCCATCTTTATTCTCTGCAATGTTTCGGACAACAGTGGTGATTTTGCCTCGAATCTTCACCGTACCACTCAGATTGCCAAACTTCCAAACAACTTGGCCGGTGTCATATTGGGATGGAGAAGTTGTGGAAGCCGTGCCATGCTCTTCTGGGGTCGGATGGGCGATGTTGTGGGTGTAGGTGATGTTGGAGCTAACATACCCCAGATTGATGGGCAGGTCGTCGGTAATGATAAGATTCCTATATAGGGCACTTAGGTTGGATAGATCCGCCTGAATATCATAAACGATTAGGCTACCAATGGTAACAGTGGTTTCGTTAGATGTTTTGATAAAACTATCCAGCATGGTTTGATAGGCTATATCGTCCGTAAGAACCGCGTACTCATTACATCCTGTGGCACAGTCGGCCTTGGCTGCGATATAGTTCCGACTCGTTCCCGTAATCCACGACTGGATGGTGGCTGTGACGCTGGCAGTCCAAGTCGTGCCGGTATATCTCTGGAGATTATAGGTTGATAATGTTTCCCATTTAATCAGAGTGGTGCCGTCCGTCTGTTTGTTTATGGTCGGTACGGAGCCGTCTGAGCCAAGTGAGGCTTCAACTGTCGTCGGGTCAAAGTTACTGCCCACAATATCGGTGATGATGAGTCCTTGGTCAACATCGGCATTACCAGAATTGGTCAGGCTGATGCTCCAGCTAATCACCTCCCCATCATTCTTAACTTGGACGGTGGGGCTTTTGTTGATGTTCAAATCGGGCTGACGGATAGCTATATTACGACTATAGCTATCGCGATACAGGCCAGTGGCGATACATGGCGGCGAGTCGTGATAACCGATGTCCACAGTGACTGGAATCGAGGATTCGAACGAGCAGGTACCCACGTCAACATTATTCTTCACCTGAAAAACCAGATCAAACTCATAAGGGTCTTCAGAATTGGTTGCCCCAGTGATACCGTCGGTTGGCTCCCATAGCCAAACAGTCTCAGATATGCTGTGGACGGTTGAGATATCCAGAGGTATATCGACATGCGTGGTTTCACTATAAACATAAACAGAGGGCAGGGTGACAGTGATCGAAGTGGAGTAGGCCCGCGCTCCGGCGTTTTTCACGGTTACAGTAATCTCATCACCACAAACGGGCAACCAACCGGGTTTCATAGACAAAGAAAGGTCAGGCCGTGAGACCAGTTCGGCACTGTCTTGAGGTGCTTCGGTACTGGTACAGTTATTATCACAACCAAAGGATACACCAGTGTTGTTAACGGTTGGCTCGGAGCAGGCATCGGGGGCTGATTTGACGGTTCCGGTGAGGTAGAAGTAGTAGCTATCCCCTCGCTCGAGATCGCCAACATACCACGATATCGCTCGGTTGACGATATCAAGTTCATAGGTGGCCGTCGAACTGGTGCTGACGCTGAGAGGCACGCTACTATCCAACTCAAAGTTAGTGGGCCAAATATCGGTAAGTACCACATTACGAGCCACATAAGAGCGATCGGTTGGCACATTTTCTAACTTAATCCGCCAGACTACCTGCTCACCGGGCGCGGCGACGACGGTATCCTCATAATCACTAAGAGCGTTTTTGCCCTGTTTTTCAACGTTGAGTTGGGGCTGTAATGTCTTTAGAGTTCTGGCTAATTCAACATAAGAAAGATTCTGTCCACATGGGCCTTTGCCAAAAGCTTCGGCATGGGATTTGGGAGTTGTATTAGGAAGGCATGTTGTGCGAACTGGCAACTCGAATTTGATGTAGTTGAGGGCTTGGAAGTTGTTCAAGATTCCATTGGGGAAGGTAATAGAGGTCGGCGAAGAGATTGGCTTCCAAAGTAGAATCGTATTATTACCATCGGGAGTAATTTCGGGTGTAAATTTAGTCGTTTGAGTTATCTGGTTCTGATTCTCATCATACACCGTCACGGTGATCGGTTCGCCATCCACCAGAGTCAAGGCTTCCAATGTTTCGGTAATATAAACCTCATACAAAGCCACATCCGGTGAGGCATTTTTGGTAGTAAATTCCAATATCCCCAAATCACACATGGGTAAATCCGCGGTTTGATAATTATTGGTCAACAGATAGGGGTCAGGTGTGTCAAATTCAACCTCGCCTTCTTCGATCTGACATACTTCACCAAAACAGCCATACGAGGTTTTGATCGTCACAGACAGGGGGGAACATGTCCCCACGGAGGCAGTCACGACCACTTTTCGCCGATCAAAGGGAGCTAACTCGGTGATGGTGAAAACAACATCGGTATCCGCATAAACACCATCAATGGGTAAGATCGGGGGAACAAAATTTGAGTTATCCAGTCCATCATCAATCTGGTAGCTGGTCGCGGTCAAACCCCGAATCGTGTTGGTAATCAGGACATCGGTGGCGGTACTGCTACCAGAGTTGGCGATATAAAACTTCCAGACAACCTCATCCTCTCGCACAGTGTATTTAACTGGCGTAACAAATAGAACCAGTTCCGGCTGATTATAACTAGGGTTGAGAGTAGCTTGGTCGGTGTAGGTGGTATCACATCTGGTTTGATAGCTGATATCAGCTGTGAAATTTGCGTTATCATTACAGTCGATATCAACATTAAACCAAACCGAGCCAGTTCCGGTGATGTCGGTTTCGGCTTCAAAAACGAAGGTGATCATGGTGGCGTTGGAGATGACCGTGACTGGAATCGTGGTCAGCACGCCGGTTGTGGTGAAACCTTCGGCTCGAATATGTTCAACCGCTGAGGCAATCTGTTTGTTGGAGCCAGTAAATGTTATCACGAGATGGTCGGATTCGTAATTGGCGTTGCCACCTGTAACATTGATATAGACCGGATTGGTGGCACAACGGTCAAGGGTGCTAGGGCTGAGTCCGACATCTAATTTACCTCGCTTGACGGTGACCGCGACAACATTATTATAGCTGTCATCGGCTGAACAGAGATTGGTATTGGGAATCTTAAGTTCGTTCCAATCATTAAAAGTTTTCGTCTCCGCGTCGCCAAAAGCAGTATCAGTAATCCGTAAAGTGTAGCTGATGTAGATGGTCAGGTCGCTGGTTGGCGCGTCGGTAGCCTCAAGGCCCGTTAAATCTAGGCGTAACATGCCGTTGGGCGTACTGGAGATGATATCCGAGGCATAATCGGTGATGAAGCCTCCCTTCTCAATCTTCCACTCCAAAGTATCGGATATATATTCAAAAATAGCCGCTTCGGTCACGGCCCCAGCTCCGGTGATGCCCAATCCATCGGTGTAGACCGTATTGCTCCATGTGATTGCCGAACTAGCGGGAACTTGGAAGACATTATAGATAATCAAATCCCCAATGCCACAAGTTTCGTCAGAGCCGACAAATCCGCCATCTTGATGGACGATTCCCTCGGCGTTGGCGATGACGGTTGCGACATTCGCTGAGGCGGTTAGATTTGGACAGTCGGCACAATCAGATTTTGCATTAGCCATGATTTCATTACTCAAGGAACTACCAGCTGGACAATCTCCCTCTGCGTCACTGACTTTGACCCCAATTTTTAGTTGCCCCGAATGATCACCCGGAGTCGAAGGATTAAACGTCCAAGTCACGGTGTCGGTTCCTGACATGGCCGCGCTACCTAGCGTTGGATTATCAACCGACTGTAAAATCAAGCCAGAAGGAATGATGTCTGTCACCATGACAACGCCATCAATATTTCCCGCGCTGGTGACAGTCAGGTCAATCGTGTAGCTGAACGCTTCACCAGTGGTAGCCTTTTTGGGGCCAATCTTGCTGATAGCCAAAGTCGGGATGGTATTGGCATCATAGCCATAGCTGGTCGATTTCGTATCACCATTGCCCAAAGAATTATCACACATGTCATTCCAGTAGGGGGTGAAATTGACCGAACCAGCACCCGCGTTACAGACCGCGCCGGTGGTTGAGACAACAAACTGTAAGGGGATGTTGGGATTTTCACTACTATCGGACACAAAGCCGCTAATCACACCGCCATTATAGGTGAATGTACCGCTGTTATATATCCAGCCACTGCTCACACTCGTGAGGCTAATAGCGATTGCCCCATTACTCTCTAGGTCGCTATCAATATAGAGATTTTTGACCGGACTGCCACTATTTTTAACCGACAAGCTGATGGTTTGGGTGACATTGACTCGACAAAAGCCAAAGTCGCTCATGGGGTCAACATCAAGATAGACACCCGGCACAACGAGGTCAAACATGGCCGTGGCCGTCGATTCAACGGGGGTGATGACAGTTCCGTCGCCTACTTCGTTACCACAAAGCCAACTGCCCTGAGCGACGTTGGTGAAGTTACAGGCATCCACCGTGCCAACAACGGTGTAGGTTCGCTTTTCATTGATATTGAGACTGGCAATAGTTGCGGATGGGTTTAGGTCGCCAGTGGGTTGGGATAGGTTAATGCCACCCGTATCGAAGATGGTGGCATCGTAGAGGATTCCAAGGCCGGTGTTCTGTACGGTGACAATCCAAGTAATCGGTTTGCCTAAATCTGAGGAGGTTAGGTTGACAATGGCCGGATCCTTGCGAATAACGAGGTTGCCCCGTCCGGTGGTGATGTTCAAGCCACCGGAGTTTGATTCGGTACTAGTGCCGCTGGATTTATCAGCATCATAAAAGATGTTAGCTCGCATCTGCTGGGCGGATTCTGCGCCACAAGTGGCTCGAAGTTTGAATGTTAGGATGATCGATTCCTTGGGTTTTAAGTGCATGGTTGACGTGGGGGTCCAACGATAACCGTTGGTTGAGACTGTCATTGGTATTGAGCTGGTGACAGAGGTGACAGAGTGAGTGGCACCTAGGAATCCGTCAAAAATAAAGAAGGAAGGCCATTCGGCTGTAAAGTAGGTCCGGTAGGCTATTTCCTCAGAGTTGTTGGTAACAGTCACAGTGTAGATTTCGCCTGAGCCAACTGGCGATCCTAAGCTGGCGACATCTGGCCCTTCAACATTCACATCCAGCAATGCTTCTGGAACTGATTTAAGTAGGGGACGGGCTGGGGGGAGGAGGGTTTTGGATTTTGGATTTGCGATTTCTGCGTCGTTGAACCAATCCGGCAACAGGGAGTTAGGATTTGCGATTTTGGATTCTGGATTTTGAGGGGGTTTTGCATTGTTGAACCAGTTGGGCATCACCTCCAAGGAGCTACGCACCTTGGAGGAGGTTTCTGCATCGTTGAACCAGTTGGGTAATAGGGTGGACGGTGGGACGGTTCCATCCATCACCTCCAAGGAGCTACGCACCTTGGAGGAGGCCAATACCTCAAGGCCATTTCGTAGCGCGTTAATATTTCCCAAATCAGACTGGATATCTGTGGAGTTGGCACGTATACCGGTGGAACTGGCACGTATAAATGCAGGCGGAACGAGGCCAATCGTATCGCTCGGATTAGGTCGATAAGCTGGCGATTGCTCAATCATGGGAGCATGGGAAGCCGCCCGTTGTCGCTTTAGATCATACAGGGCCATGTAGGTATCCAATACCGATAGGGCTGGCACGTCAGAGTTCAATACCCTAAAGGTTTCTAAAACCTTTAGGGTCTGTCCATCCAACGTATATTCCGCGGCATGGACAACTTGAATGAAGGGGGTAAAGATATTTAATAACATTGCAAACAAACTTATTAATGACCATAATTTCCGTTTTTGGATCATAATACACCTCTTTTTTATTGCGAATATGCGAATTGCGAATGATCCGCTAGGCTCATTCCTATAGATGTTCAGATAAACATTTTCAGCCGTTACCTTCCCGCAAGTTTAGAACTTGCGGGAAGGTTGGTCTTGAATTGAAAACCATTATCTGAAAGACTGTAAGTGGTGACGACTGAACAATGATATTTGCCCATTCGCTGATTCGCCCATTCGCCCATTCGCTGAATCACTGAATCACTGGAATATTCTCTAAAATAATTTCAATCGTCGGTCTATCAGATAAATTTTGCCCGATGTATGACCAGACAATCTCACCGGCGGGGTTGATGATGAATACGGCCGGGGTAGCCACGCCGTCGCCAAGGGTATTATACACCTGATACGCATCTGCTACAGCATGATCACTATCCGCTAAAATCGGGTAGCTGACCTTAGTCTCTGTAGCGGTACTCTGCGCGCTCGCTTGGTCTTGATAGGCAATGGCTATGACTTGCGCGTTCTTCTCGGTAAATCGTGGTAACTCTTGCTCCAACTGAACCAGTTGGTTTCGACATACTCCTCAGGTATGGCCTCGATAAAAAACCAACACGATATTGCTTTTGCCCTGATAGTCGGCTAAGGAGACGGTTTCACCCGTTGAATCGAGCAAACTAAAATCGGTTGTCCTAGAGACTGTCTCATCAGAAATATCTGATTGTGGCAAATAAGTGGTCTCTTTGATGATAGTCGGCTCGGTGGGGAGGATTGGCTCTAAATAGCTGTCAATCAGCGTCTCATCCAACGGCCCAACATGGCGTTGCACAATCACACCGTTGGCATCCAAAAAAACAGTGGTTGGCAAGCCCAATACTCGATAATCAAGATTGCTGACCGAGCCGCTACTATCAAGAACAATAGGAAAAGTTAGGCCCAGTTGTTGGGCAAAACCGGACACTGTAGCTTGATCCTCCTTAACATCAACCGCGATAAAGTTAATCTTGTCGCCATAGGTTTCGTAGGCCGCTTGTAAGGCTGGCAACTCTTGCCGACATGGGGGACACCATGAAGCCCAGAAGTTGATGAGGGTCGGTTTGCCACGTCCGGCACTGAGGGTGATAGTCTCACCGTTTAAGGTAGGCAGGGTAAAATCAGGGGCAAGATTATCAACATTAAAGCCAACGGGGAGGTCTGGTAAGGGGATAAGCGTCGGCTCAGGGGGCGGGGATGGTTGAGGCGACCGTGCCTCAACTATCTCCGTAATCATTTCAGGAATATTAAGCGAGTTATAAAGACCAATTTCGGCTTGCTGGCGACTGGTTACAAGCCAGTTCTTAAAATCGCTCTGTTCCGCCTGAAGTTGGATGTAGGCCGCTTCGACCTGTAGTAATCGCTCTAATCGTTCATCCAAATCGGAGCGAGTTAAGCCCGCCTGATTAAGCGACTGAATGAGGGCATCGTCGCTGACTTGCCAGTTTGTCATGAGCGTGGACAGCTTAGATTCAACATCGGCTGGGTCAAAACTGGGCAACGCTTCAACCGCATCTAAAACCAAAATCTCATTGACCAGACGGTCAAGCGTTTCTTCCGCCGAGGGCACAGATTGCCCGGCCAAGCCACTCATCACCGCATCAAGCTGAGTAGCTTTGTTCCATGTTAGCTCGGTAACCACATGGTCATTCACGGTGGCGATGGGAGGCGTATCATCAACAGGTGGACGCGGGGTCGGCTCAGGAGGTGTTTTCGTTGATACGTCCGTCGGCTCAGGAAGAGGTGTTTTAGTGGGCAGAATAATGGCGGTCGGTTCTGCCTCAACAACGGGCTGAGGTTGTAATAGGGCTAAAATTGCCAGCATGGCCAACAAGGCCGCCAAAGCGAGGATGCCAATCATCAATACCGATTGTAACGATTTCATTGTCGAATGTAACCTTTTACAAGCCCCACGAAATCTCTTACTAAATTAGACAATTCACTGTTCTCGCCAAAAAGATACAAAAATTCGACGCTAATCATTATAGCATACCAACATTACAAAATGGTTACATCTCTAAAACGCGTAGGCTAGAGGTACCATTTACAAAAACTGTATAGATAGCTACACTTTAGCTGTTTAGGTTTACCTAAACAATCCTTTAGTTAGAAAAAACTTTAGGCAAAAACAAAAGACAATGCAAAAAAAGCAATGTTCAGTCAATGAGTATTGTTAATAAAGGTATCTGTCTTCTGTCTTGAAGAATGTGAGGCATGTTGTTATGCACAACATGCCTTATTTTTTTCTGGTGAGGCTTATAGAAAATATAATAGCTGAAAAATAAATAAGTTGCACGTTTGATTAACGGAGCATCGGCTAGAAGCCGCACAAATTAATTTAATGCTTATAAGGTAACTATACCACACTATTCCCTTACTAACATCTCAATTTAATCACAGTTTTCGACGAACCAAGATTGAAAAATACAATGATTGACTAAGCCCATCGTTTCTGACTCTATGTATTATAGCAGATATACAGGTTAAAACATATTTCGGGATTGAGGTAAAGGCTGTCTGATGAATATGTGGTCTTGTGCGACGAATATATGCCCGAGCCAGCCAGTGTACTGAGGTACTGAGACAGCTTTACCCGAACGCCGTCCGGACGCTTGAACTGAGACGCTACTTTTTGGCAGGTATTATGGTATTATAGTTCTATCATTCCTTAATGGCATTGGTCTTTTCAGTAGTGCTTTACAGCCCTATCTTGATGTGGTATACTTGGACATGACATAATATTATGAGGGACGTATGATTCAAGACCCCTTCATCAACCAAATTGCCAACAAAATCGCTGATTTGGGGCTAACGACACCAGCCATCCTACTCCTTACCGCACACAAACCGTGGGCTTTTATCGGTAGTCAATGTCTGTTAGTCGCCCAACCCACCTTAAACATCGTCATGCCGCCACAAACTATCCAAAATCTGGTCAACTTACTCGCCGAAGATAGCCGTTTAGAACAACTGATTGCTTCATTAGAATCAAGAGCCACAGAATCAAGAGCCACTCAAGATGGGCTATCAACGTAAGCCGAGACATGTAGCACATGCTTCAGCCTGTGCCGCACAGTCTAAAGACTGTGTTACGATATTATCTGTCGCACGTTAGTTGGTAGCCACTCAAGATGCAAGGGCCACCAAGAGCCGCTAATCAGGCCAATTAGGGAGCAATGTTATCCATGTCGTCACAAATGTACCTCATCATTGCCGTTATTTTTTTAATTGAGTTTATCCTGTTTATATACTATTTTACTCAACGAGTTTACAACGGTCATATCCCCAAACTCCGCCAAATTAAAGGGTTTGAGCAGATTAAGGGCGTAACAGGTCAGTCGATAGAAACAGGTCGCCCCTTACATCTATCGTTGGGTGTGGGTGGATTAGGTAACGAAACGACGGCTGATACCTTAGCCGGTATCTCGGTGTTAGACTATTTGGCCGAAAAAGCGGCCATAACCGGTGTCTCCCCCACCGTCTCCATGACCGACCCAATGGCCATGTTATACGCCCAAAACGTGCTCCGAACCGCCCATGCCAACGACTACGATTTGGCCGAAGCCGCCTATCGCCATATTCGTTGGATAGCTCCTCAGCCGACAGCCTACGCTGCCGGAGTCATGAATCTGCTGGCGATTGACGACGCTCAAGCCAATGTCATGGTCGGTAACTTTGGCGATGAGTACCTGTTGATGGGCGAAGTTGCCGCTCGGCGCAAAGTGACCCATGTTGGCGGAACCAGCAACCCCAACACCTTACCCTTCATCTATGTCTCGGCGGATGAAACGCTATTGGGCGAGGAGATATACGCTGCCGGAGCCTATCTGCGAGAACGACCATCCCACATTGGGAGCTTAGTGGCTCAAGACAGCATGCGCTGGATTATTGTACTGGTTATTTTTGCCGGAATTTTGTTCAGTTCCTTGTAATATCATCGTTTCGACATCGCCTTCGACAAGCTCAGGCGGCGCGACGTAGCCTGAGCGTTCGCCTGAGCTCACGCCGAAGTCTTGTCGAAGGCGAACTATCAGCATGCACATGTTAAATAATGCTCATCCCTAAATATCATGATTATTCGAGTTGGACGTGTCGTCGCCACTGTGGTGGCTATTGTATCGGGTCTGTTTGTCCTAACCGACCTATTTGTCGCCCAATGGTCGGGCGAGTTGTTTGGTATCGCTGGTTTACGTCATACAATTGAGGTCGTCGGCCTTTTACTAGTTAGCTGGGCCGCTATTATCGTCGCCTTTGCCCTGCTATTGGGTCTAGTCAACGTAATTAGCGTCCATGCCAATCGGATTCGCACCAAGCAATCGGGAGCGGTTTATAGTGGGGTGCTATTAATTTCGCTTCTGCTGACCCTGCTGATTGGTATGGATGGCCCCATGTCAACCAATACCCAATTTTTGTTTAACTATATTTTATACCCCCTAGAATCGACCTTTTCTGCTTTATTAGCCCTGTTCATTGCAACAGCCGCTTTTCGAGCCTTCAGAATTCGTGACATGGAGTCGTCCTTTTTCGTCCTGTTTGCCATTATTGTACTGTTAGGCCAACTCCCCATTGGCATCTATTTGTGGGATGAGTTGCCAGTTATTAAAGATTGGATTATGACTGTTCCCACCATGGCCGGCGTGCGAGGCATTTTATTAGGTGTTGCCCTTGGCACAATTGCCACTGGTATCAGAATTCTTATTGGAACTGATCGGCCTTATGCCGACTGATTAACGAACTATTATGGGTGTTATAAAGCGTAAAAAACCCTTAAAAAAATCAAGGCAAAAAACCTCATCGCAACTGGTCGAGAAGATTCCCGCTTGGCTTCAACTGCTGTTTGCCAAGCACGGTCAAGCCGCCGGCCCTCTCGTCGGCATGGTCGCAGAAAAAGGAGAAAAGAAAACTACCGGCCAACTGTTAGCCGAATTTTCTCCGACCTCATCTCATCAGACCTCATCTCAGCCACCCGCCCCTAAACCTAAACCGGGCCCAACCTCCTCGCCCGCATCAGAATCACCGGACTGGTTAGATAATCTGGCCGACACAAAAGCGCCAACACTCTCTACCCCGCCACCCTCGCCACCGCCTGATTCTGACTCAATGGATTGGCTGGAAGAAGCGAAACAAACGCCCTCAGAGGTTGCATTATCTGACGACCCTGCTACTCCTCCCTCAACCAGTGAGGCAGGCTTAGACTGGCTTGACGCGGAGTTAGATAAACCAGATTCTCGTAAGATCGCGCCCTCAGAAACACGTCCAACCACATCCAGCGCGCCCGGCTGGTTAGATGATGCTATCGACAAACCCGAAACTCCATCGGTGTTGGGGTCATTTGATTGGGACGATCCTTTCTCTCAGCCTGCTAAAGAAGCGGAAACCCCTACTCAAACCGAGCATGGATTTCAAGATTGGTTATCAACGGAGACCAGTTCGGGTCAAGCCAACATGTCCAATTTGGACGACAACGCTCCTGAATGGTTGAGCGAAATGCCAGACCTGACCGCCGACGCGCCTGATCCGAGCATGTTCTCGGGTGATCCCGATGTTGATGCACCTGATTGGCTCAGTCAAAGCGAAACATCCTCGGATGTCGATGATTTGACAGTCGCGCCTGTAACGGAGTTCGATTGGCTCAGTGAATCCGATACTGACCCCTTGGAGGAGATTGATAACTCTGCCTTTGATGAGATAGATTGGCTAACGCAAAGTAGCTCCACCTCTGCGGCTCCGAGTAGTATGGGACTACCAAGTTGGGTCAGGCAGACCGATAGACGCTCTAGCGCACAAACTGGTTTGCCTAATTGGGTCGATACCTCGGCCACACCACAGGCTCCCGCGCCACAGGCTCCCACGCCTCAGGCTCCCGCGCCTCAGGCTCCTGCGCCACAAAGTTCCCCCTCGCCGCCCGACAACTGGATGACCGGATTTGATTATCCAGACAGTGACGATGAGATAAGCGTTGATACTTCGACCAGCGTCTCCTCTGATGACGATTGGATGTCTGCCTTTGGCGAAGAGTCTACCGCAGAAACACCGACTCAAACTATGCCCTCCAGCGATTTGACAGAGTCAACATCCGATGATGATTGGATGTCTGCTTTCCATAATCTTGGTGGTGATACAGCGGATGAGCCTTCTACGCCGACCGATACCGTCACCGATATTGCCAGTGGTGACGATTGGATGTCCGGCTTTGATACTGATGACGCGGCGGATACGCCCGCCGAATCGACTGCGCCTGTCCCCTCAACAACCTCAGCCGATGGCGACGATTGGATGTCCGGCTTTGATACTGATGACGCGGCGGATACGCCCGCTGAATCGACTGCGCCTGTCCCCTCGACCTCAGCCGAGGGCGACGATTGGATGTCCGGCTTTGATACTGATGACGCGGCGGATACGCCCGCCGAATCGACTGCACCTGTCCCCTCGACCTCAGCCGATGGCGACGATTGGATGTCCGGCTTTGATACTGATGACGCGGCGGATACGCCCGCCGAATCGACTGCGCCTGTCCCCTCAACCTCAGCCGAGGGCGACGATTGGATGTCCGGCTTTGATACTGATGACGCGGCGGATGCGCCCGCCGAATCGACTGCGCCTGTCCCCTCGACCTCAGCCGATGGCGACGATTGGATGTCCGGCCTTGATACTGATGACGCGGCGGATGCGCCCGCTGAGTCTGCCCCTGCTCAACCCACTGCCTCCCCCGACTCGCTGGACTGGTTGACCGAGACGGATCAAGTGGATAAAGACGAACCCGCGCCGCCCAGCCAAGTGCCTCTGCCTGACGAGGATGAGGATGAGGATGAATCTGGCTTATCATTGGGCCAAACTTTAGGAGCCATTGCGGCAACAACAGCCGTCGCGACCTCCGCCATGTCAGATGATGAGCCTGATGATCCGCCCGCCAAGCCAGTCAAGAAAAAAAAGCGTCTGAAAATTAAGCGTATAAAATCACTTAAACGAAAAACCAAGCCTGAGCCACCGTCTGAGCCAATCGAGGAACGCCCCTCACCAGTTGAGCCGGAGCCGGTTGCGACCTCGCCACTTCCTGTCGAAACTCCTGATACCCCCGATGACGATGGCGTGGATTGGATGTCTCAATTAGGTAGAGCCACTACTCCACTGGATGAGGCTATTATTGAAGAGGATGAGGTGGTTCAGGATGATCAGGTTGATGACGATGATATGTTGGGCCGTTTAGGCATGTTCGTCGAGTCGACTGAGCCGAAGACGGATCCCGTGCTTGAGGCCGAGCCTCAAGCCTCACCTGAGTTAGAGACGACCTTTGAGACTGATGAATCTAAGGACAAAAGTGACCCGCTGGAATGGCTCAACGATGTCCCTGACTCTACTCCGCCCACCGATCCTACGCCACTCGAAACCGAGCCGGAGGAGGCGGATTCACTAGATTGGTTGGATGAAAGTTTGTCCATTCCCTCACCGGCTGAGACTGCCATGCCTTGGGAAGCGTATGATGAAGCATCAGCCGATATATCTCCCCCGCCGGAAACAGAATCCGCCGCGCCTGCAACCGAGACCATGCCTTGGGATACGGAGGATGAGGAAGCAACCGAGGAAACTCCAGACTGGCTGGCTGACATGTCTCCCACGGAAACAGAATCCGCCGCGCCTGCACCCCCGAACGCGACGTCGTAGCTGTCGGTGGCAGCAGAACCAGCAGCAACAACAGCAGCCTACGCAACACAGCAGCTTCAGCTA
>JAUCGB010000083.1:4961-18156 GCA_030377895.1 Anaerolineales bacterium HSG24 | reverse complement strand
ATCTTCATTACTTGTGTTTTCTAACATCTTTCCCGCCTTTCAAATTTTCAAATGGTGGATTCTAACCCGTTTGACTACTCTTGTCAACATACAACTATGGCTTATGGCCCAAACGAAGACCATAGCCTATGATTCTATTATTGCTCTGCCTAGCCTGTAATGGCCCAACTGTCACTCCAACTCCTATTAACAACGATTCTGGCCCCAGCCTACCAGGGGGTACATAAGGCCATGTGATAAAATGTCTCATTTATAGGGATAACAAGCTCCTGACCAAGATAGCATGTCCTGTTTTGGGGGATGGAAAACTCTTTTGTTTGTACTACCATTTTCAGGTATGCGAAATTTTCTTGCTTATCGAGATACCGTCCTGTTTTTTACTCGATGAAATACCTAAAAATTGTGTAATTTTTCCAATCAAAGCATTTCGTTGTACCTCAGCATTTTTACGGGTTTGCTCATCAGCCGTAACTATTTTCGCCTGCAAATTCCCCAACCGAGCATCTAGTGCATCCAACATTAAATCTAAAATAACGGGGTCTGTAGACAACACCTCAGCAAATGCCTGTTTATCAATGATCAGTACTTCCGTTTCGGTTTCAGCCACCGCTGAGGCCGAGCGAGGTTCACCAGTTAACAAACTCATCTCACCAAAAAACTCATTGGTAATTCGTTCATCAACCCGAAGTTCTGCACCTTCACGGTCAATGTAAATTCCAACCGTTCCCCCCTTAATAATAAATAAGGAATCACCCTCCGCCCCCTGATGAATAAGATATTCGCCCGTGGTGTAGGTATCCCAATCTGTTACTGCGGCAATTCGCATAATTTGGTCTTGGTTTAACTCGGCTAAAAAAGAGATAGTTTGTAAAACATCCGCAATCTCTTTATCTCTTTGGGATTTTTTGATTAATTCCGATTCTGGTGAAATATTATGCAAATAAATATTCTGCTCTGGTGTAGAGAACTCTAAATCTTCTCGATTAAGGTGATACCAAATCCGTTGTAATATAATACTTCTTATTTGAGACCTGAACTCAAAATCATCAATCCAGTACCGTACTCGATACCGTACTGTGGCATCGGCAAAATCATCTATTAACACCTCTACCGGCTCTTCATAAATAACTTTATCAATCCGTTGGGCCGCTTTGTATAAAACTGCCATGACCGTAGCTGGTGGAAATTTTTCATCCACATCAACAAAAACATCCTGCGCTTGACGAGGTCTAGGACGAGAAAAGTTAATCATCTTCTCCTGAGCCACATCGCTATTGGTCAGTAAAATATGATGGTTTTCTCGAGTTAAAACAGCCATCGTCCGCCAGTTTTGGCTAACCACCTGCCCCTCTTGTCCGGCAACCTCTACCCAATCACCAATTCCATACGGGGATTCAATTTGTAAGACAATCCCCTCAAAAAAATTACCCAAAATACTTTGTAAGGATAGACCGATAACTGCCGAAACAATAGTCGAGGTAAACAGTAATCCAGATAAGGGAATATCAAAAACGCGGCTAATTGTGATCAATGAAATTCCGGCAACCATTAAAATCGTAATGGTATCAAGGATAAGAACGGGAAAATTAATCTTCAACTTCTCAATGATGTAGTGGCTTAATATCCATTTGGCTAACTGTACCAAGGTATTAAAAGTGAAGATAACGATGATTACAGTTAAAACACGGTTTTCAAAGGGCATGGTGGGGTTGAAGACGGTACTGCCCCCCTGAAACCACAACAACATAACAGCACCGCAAAACGCAAAGATGATTGAAACTAAGATTTGTCGATTGAATGAACGTTTGTATCGTCCCCAGAGGATAAGGGTGACGATAAAAGTGAATAGGATAATCCAAAAAACAGTTAATAACCAGGTCATTATTTTATGACCCTCCTCTTAGGCCATGTATTCTTAACATGGTAATATAATTATAGATATTTGATATTTTTCTAACAACGTTAGAGTCTGGACGCGAAAAAACGCAGGAATACAGATGATAACACATGTTTCCCGTGTCCAAATAAGCTGTAGTTCGATGAATAGACAAGTTTTTGATGAATATTCAAAAATGATATTATATTAGATATAAAATTATTGAATGTGTTTTGGGGAGAAGGAAAAGGCATGTGTTCAGTGAATTAGACAGAATTGGTATCAGAAACCCAGTCCAAAGACAGCGTCACCGAATCTTTACGGGTAAAGAAAAGAGAGGAAATAAAAAAATACCCCGCCGAGCCGTGTGTCATCCAGCACCTTTCGACCTGCATATTACATACAGGTGGGAACTTAGGATAGAAGCGTCTGCCTCGCCCAAGAGTGGGCTAACACATAACCTCCAAAACATCAGTCCCCATAAAAAAAATGTTGAGGTCGGGGCGCGTAGAGCATCACGTGAACGGTAGGGTAATATCGGGAGTATAGCATAGGCTTAACGATTAGACAAATTGTATAAGTAATATCAGGGGTTGAGTTTACTCCACGATAAAACCATCTAACAGTACCGGAGGTTGTAGAATAGTACACCGCACCCGATGCTGTCCGCTGCTCCAACTATCCAGCACCGTTGTCCGCCCCGTAGCAAGCACCTCAAAAGATGGTTGGTCATCGACTTGTATCTTTAGCAAGCCAGTAGCCTTACCAAACATAACATCTAATGTACGCCCTTCAACTATTAGTTCAAATGAAGCACCCCCTCGCTCCCCCATCAAAGCAGTGCCAAAAGTGGCGGTATCATCATCAACGGGGTGCCACTTTCCTTCATAATCTATCGCCCAATGATCAGCCTGATGCCAGCCGAGATGCAATATCGGGGGCTGATTGGCCTGAGTTTTGATCGCCTCATAAACGGGCAAGGGCGTGAAATCCGGCTCAACCATGCGGAAATAATATTGCGGATTATTTTGTTTTTCGCGGTCATCGGCCTGCTTAAAGAACCAGTAGAAGCCCACCCCCAGCCACGGCCACTCCTTTTGCATGCGCTGATAGGCGATTTGGGTATAGCGAGCCTGCTGCTCCAAACTCACCTGCCCGTAAATCGGCGGCAGGCCAGATTCAGGTAGCACCGCGTTCCAACCGAGTTCGCTCAACCAGATCGGCTTATGAGCATCGCCATTGCGAACCATGACATCCCGCACGTACAAAGGCCGAGAGAAGTTCAAGACCCTTGGTTGCATGCGCCGATCCGTCGGGCCACTCCATAAACCATACCCCTGCATGGCTAACACATCAAAATAGGACGCGGCTCCGGCATTGTATAACTGTTGTAAAAACAGTACATCACTCAAACCACCGGGGCTAGTCGGAAATCCGGTCGAGCTGTATCGACGTTGTCGGTCTAGTTCGATGGTTGCGGCCAAGGCTCCCATGACTACAATTGCATCCGGATCAACCTTTTTGATGCGAGTATAGCCGACTTTGAGTAACTCGGTATACTCCTCCGCGCTAATCGGATATTCGCCCCATTCAGGATAGATATTCGGTTCATTCCAAATTTGGTAAGCCGGAATACGTCCCCGATAGCGGATCGCCAACGCCTCAACAAAATCGCCATAATCTTGATAATCGTCAGGCGGAGCAAACGCGCCGACGGTGTCAGTCATGGCCCTCGTCCATGCGGGCGGGTTGCTGAGGCGAGCCATAATTTTGAGGTCATATTTCTCTGCAAAATCGACAATCTGGTCATATTTCTCCCATGCCGATTTGTACGGTTCATGGCGACGGTCTTCAAAGTCGCCCCGCCCATGAATCTCAATATCCTCCCAAGTAAACTCCTGCCGCACCCACGTAATGCCCGCCTCCGAGATGAGCCGCATGGCCTTCTCCCGTTTAGCTGGTTCGACCTCGTTTTGCAAAAAGGTGTTCACGCCATAAGGATTCATATCGGCGTACTGCACTGGCACATCATCCGCCGTTTGGAGCGGCGGTTGCAGACGGGTCAGCAGGTATTGGGTCATGCCCGATATTTGAGGCAGAACATCTTCCTCACCCGTTAGGTTAAACAGATAAGTTTGAATCGACTGTCGGTTGAGCATGATCACCACGATAGTCAGCAGAATCAATACAGCCACAATCGACAGGTTGCGTATTAGGTATGTTTTTTTATTTATCATAGGGCGTGAGTTTAGGAATCTATTCGCTATTTCGCTGTTCGCATACTTGCTACCCGACAAAGTGGCTTAGGGAAAACTAAAACAGGAACACAGAGTTTCACAGAGAAGCACAGAGTGACACAGAGTAATACAAAAGAAAAATAATTCGTTTTTTCTCTGTGAATCTCCGTGTTCCTCTGTGAAACTCTGTGTTAATTAGTTCAGATTCAAATTTTCTGTCGGGTACTAAGTTCGCATATTCTTTTTACGTCACTTGAACCAAGTTGGCGAGGGGGATGTATCGTTTGGCGCGATCAACGATCACATACGCGCCGGGGGTTACTAAGCCAGATTCGGTGGCTTGGGGCGTATCGGGGAAGGAGTCGATAATGCTAATCGCTCCGAAATACTGGCCTCGGGTGACACGGACTCGACTGCCGATAGCTAAATCTTGATGCTCAGTCTCGTCATCTTCCGCATCAAACGCGCTATAGCTTTTGGGCTGACTAGTGGGAGCTAAAATAATCGACCGCGGGGTTTCGTACTTAAAAAAGTTCGGCGGAGTCAGGGACGGGGTCACACCTCGAATCGAGACCTCATGCCCGATTATGTGGCGGAGCGTGGCGAAGGTATGGCTCGACATGGGCCGGTCACCAAATCCTTCAGTGGCAACCACACACACCTTAACCGGCCAAGGTAAATCTAACAGGGCGGCATCAATGGTGCTGACAATAATCCCTCGCACCCCGTGCGCGTCGGCGGCTCGTAGCACATCCTCATCAATCGACTGTCCGGCCAGCAAAATCGTATTTTGGGCATGGTCGTCAATATCGCTCGGATCCATGTAATCGGTCGGATGGTCAACCATACGTTTGACGAGGCCATGCGCCTCACCGCCAAAACCGGCCACCGCCTGCACAATCGCACCAATTGCCTCTATCACCACACCACGGTTTGCGCTGATTTTAGTAACCGTACCGTCAATAAATGCCTGTATTTTGGTGACAGTGCGCTCTGTTTCGAGCAACACCCAACCCGGCCCAATCGCCACGATGATGCCTTTGGCCGGAGCATAAGCGACTCGTTTGCGGATTAGCCCTTTGATGCTGGCTAACACCTCTCCGGCTTCCACCACATCACCGATTTCTTTGTGCATGACCTCATCCATGTCAAGCTCATGTCTGCTGAGATGACGGGCCACGTTGACTGCGGCATATCCACTTGGCGATTCGATTTGAGCCACAGTATCGAGGGCGCGTACCTCTTGCCCGCGTTGAACCATGATTTTGCCCAAACCGGGGAGCAGGCGTTTAACTAGAATCGGTTGTTCGGTGTTGATGGTGATAGTTGGTAATTTCATGCGAATGTGTAAAACGTGAGGCGCGAGGCGTGATATTTCACGACTTCGGCTATCAACGTAAGCCGAGATATGTAGCACATGCTTTAGCCTGTGCCGTACACAGTCTAAAGACTGTGCGACGATATTATCTGTCGCACGTTAAGTTGATAGCCACGTCTTAACGTTTCACGTTTTTATAGTCATTTGCTCAAGCCACTGATTCAACTGCTCCCGACGAGCCGCATTATCAGGCAGTAAACGCAGAGGTCGGCCACGCGTGTCGATAATCAACCCGATTGCTCCGCCAGAGACCTCGGCAGACGCGCCCTGCCCCGGCTGACCGGGGACAATATCAAATTGACGAGTAGGACGCACCTCAACGCTGGCCTTTTCCTGCGGCCCAAGAGGATGAATCTCAATCACGCCATAAGGCACATCAATCTCTTCCGGTTCATCATCGGGGCGGGTTATTTTGATGGTCAGAGCTGTTTTTCCGACAGAGTCAGCGCGAAGCTTCCCTGTAGAGGGATGCCCCGCCGGAGCAATGACCGTGCCAAGGTTTAAGAAGGCATCGTAGGCGGCGACCTCGACGGCGGCCATCGGCTCAATCGCGGCCACCGCGCCCAACACACTGGTCAGGCCATGTTTGTCTAAGGCAAGGCTGATGATGCCCCACGGCTCTATCGCATCCAACAAGAGCATGGCGGCATGCCCCAAGTTTGGTGCCGTGGTCAACAAACGACCTGAGCCAAGCAGAAGATTCCATTGTGGGTCTAAATTGCCCAATTCGGCGAATAACGGCCAACTTTGACGAGCTTGCGCCACCGTCAACCGGATCGCTTCACGAGCAATGGCGTACTCAATGATTAAATCTTCATCATTGGTAGGGACACTCGGCGGAGCCAAACTCTTGTTTAAGATTCGATTGTACAGGTCGTAAGGATGGAGGTCGAAGTTCAGCCAGCGATGAATGTTAGTCAGTGGAATTAACTCTGACAAGAGACTCAAACTATGCCCCACGCCCGCATCACTCCGAATGGTGATGCCATGTTGGTTGGGGGTTTGGGTGGCGAGCATGGTGGCACTACTACCCACATCAACTCCGATAACGCTCAAATTGTTGTGTTTCCCCAAATAACCAATCAGTTTTTCAAACGATTTGCTGACCGGCGTAATCGGGTATTGCGTCCATCTGCTGAGAGCCTGCACGCCCGGCAAGCGAGACATGCGGCGTTGGATGTAGAGACGCTCCAACTCCATTTGAGGGGCAGCTAGATTCTCGGTGGTCAGGGTGGGCCGAATATTATCGACCGAGGTCACAGCAGAGCCAAGAATTTCGGCGATTTGAGGGCGTAGGTCAGTATTACCGGCATACAAAACGGCGGGCTTGTTTCCCTCAGGCAAAATTTTCAAAGCCATCGAGACCAGATTCGCCATGTCAATCACCGGACGGGTCGCGCCTCCATCGGTGCCACCGACCAACAAAATCACCTCCGGCGGCACATCTTGAATCGCTTTCAGACGCTGTTCCATGGTTTGGGCCTCGTCATCCTCGTAGGCATCGAGGGATAGTTCCGCCGTCAAACTGGCATAAATTGTGGTTGCGGCCCGACGAGCGCTGTCTAGGGAGATGTCCTGTATCAAGCCGACAATGGCCAAGGGTAACGGGTCTCCTGCGCTTGAAGTGACGAGAAACAGGTCAACCCCCTGCCCCGAAGCGGTACGAGGGGTAATCGGTCGCCCGCCCTCGGTCAGGATGGTTTGCTCGGTTTGCTCCTCGATGCCCCGAATCGCGCCCTGAAGTCCCAAGGTGATGTCGTTCCATGGCTCGGCGTGGGTGCTAGGCGTGTAACAGGTCGCTTTCAGGCGATATCCCTTCGCTCTATGTTGAATCAGTATGGCGGTTGTGTTTACATTGCCACAACTGACGACTAAAATTGTCTCGATCTTTTTATCGGCCATTTTTAAGTATAGCTGTCCAGATAAATTCTGCTCCATTAAGTCATCGGATGACTAGAATCTTGGCTCATTAATTACCTATTTGACTCTCTGCAATAGTAAAAATTGTCTGCAAATAACCAAAGGCTTTGGCTCGGTCAACCGAGGTGTCATGATGTTCAAATAAATCGGCCTGTAACCTGCCAAATTGCCATGTTTGTCCATTGGTCACAATCCCTAATACGGTCAACCCATCGTTTTTATTCAGGCGTTGGGCCGCAACCATAGCCGCTAAACATTGCCCCCATCCTTTGGTAAAATTATCCTCTTTGGCCTCGGCCACAATCAGCAGTGGATTACCCATCACGGTTAGTCCTAAAGGAGAACGGGCCGTCACCAAAAAATCAGGATACCCATTGAGTTGAGCATCTTCTGGCACCGTGATGTATTCCTCACTCCACAAGGTCAAACCGTTTGCATGATGTTGATACACATCGGCCAACATCGGAAAGATGACCGCCTGTTTACGCATCTCTTCGGAGGCATAAATATCAATATGGGTCGATAATGAGGAAAATATTTGGGTAAATGCATTGGAGGGTTGATAAGACTGAGGCGTGATTACCTCAGCCTTACGCTCATAACGGATCTGGTACGCGGTTTGAACTTGGGCTATATTTGCGAAATTTCCAAATGCCATAATTTACCTCCCTGTTTTGATTTGCTCGTTTCCAATCTCCTGATTGGGAACGCCCTTGCGCTAGAAACTCCGTTTCGACAGGAGAGGAATCGGAGTTTCTGGGTAATTCCGTCCCCAAATAGAGCATCGCCGCACTATGCGGTGCTACCCGCAGGTGTGAGCAACCGTTTAACCTTCCACTCTTCCAGATTACGCTTTTCTGTGCTGAAATTCAACCCAATCAGAATCACCGGCATACAGGTTGCCTTGTATCTATCAGCATACCCTTTATCCTCAATCTGTTTCAGAGCAACTTCGGCACTTTTATTACATTTGAACTCAAAAATATAAATCTTATCCTTAAAACTAATCACCATGTCAATCCGTCCTCGACAGGTTAGCAAACTGCTTTGAGCATCTCCTCCAGAAGCCGTCATCATCAGATAAAACAGGGTATGATAGTAGGCTTCATCTCGTTTAGTCTGAATATCATAAGGGATGGCGGCAAAGATAGCCGTCATTGACTCAAAGAATGACTCCAATTTTTCTTTGGCTAAATATCTATTTAGACGTAAAACATGGGAACTGATAGCCCGTCTTACACCTTCACCCCAGGCAAAAAACAGCGACTCATTAAAACCGATTCTTACCTCTTGATTAGGATAACTCAAGGTATAAAAAGAATCATCTATAACCGTTTCAATCGTTAGGTATCCGGTTTGAAAAAGAACAGCCTCTGGAATTAAATTATCAATTTCAAAGGTGCTGAAACTACTTTGACTGATTTCCAGTTGTTCCATTTGAGGCAGGTTGTACCCTGTTTCCTTAAGCAGATTGATCAAAAATGTCGGTGTACCGGTCTCGAACCAGTAGTTCTTAAAGGCTTTTTCTTGCAAAGCACAGAGAATAGAAAAGGGATTATAGACCTTGACATCTTTCTCAGAGAAGCGATAGCCATTATAATACTGTTCCAATTTGGACATAACTTGTTCTACAGTCATGTCCAATTCGATAGCCAAGAGGTTGATATTATCTTGGAAATAATATTTCAACTCGGCTTGGGTATAACCCAACATATCAGCATAATTCCGGTTCATAGTCAGGTCATACAGATTATTCAACTCCGAGAAGATGGAAACACGGCTAAA
Source organism: Anaerolineales bacterium HSG24 (assembly GCA_030377895.1). Classification (GTDB taxonomy): domain Bacteria; phylum Chloroflexota; class Anaerolineae; order 4572-78; family J111; genus JAUCGB01. The sequence goes on along the minus strand of JAUCGB010000083.1, from coordinate 8,960 downwards.
CTTAGAAACACCGGTTAAAAAGACGAAACGCAGGGCCGAGCCGATGGAGGTATCCTTTAACACACCAAAAAAGCTCTTTAATACGTCTCGATTGGCTTTACCGATCTCTAACGCCGCTTCCCCTCTGCCGATATGTTCGATAATCCGTTTATCATATTCATCAATCAGAATGACCACCGGCATACCGGTTTGTCGATAGAGAGCCAAAATTAGTTCTTGGAACTGACGCTCGACAGAGTTAGAGGTTAAGGCAATTTCGTAATCCGTGGCGATCTGTTTGAGACGGGCGGATAAATCCTCGCGTAACACTTCCGGAGTCTGGCCGGGGATGCCGTTAAAGTCGAGCAGGATGACCGGATGAGGTTGCCAATCCCAATCACCATGCTCGGTTATCCATAGTCCTTCAAACAGCTCCTTTCGTCCAGCAAACAGATTTAATAGGGTAGTTACCAGTAACGATTTGCCAAATCGCCGCGGGCGCGACAAAAAATAAAACATGCCCTGATCAACCATCCGATAGACATGTTCGGTTTTGTCTACATAGACATAGTTATTTTTACGAATAAATTCAAAAGAGTAGATTCCAACTGGTAATTTTTTCATAGTATTGTCTCCTGAGTTTTGGCCTAGGTCTACCCCTGACTATTAAAAATTAGTCCCACTAAAAACTGCAATCTTGATACTAAAACGGCCACACGAGCGATTACCGTGTTGGCGAACAGGGCGGCGAGGGTGAATATAATCATGATTCGTCCCATGCCAGCCCAGAACCTAACAAATCCTTCACGCAGACCACCAAGTGGGCCGCTGGGACGTACTACAAAATTGAAATAAAAGAACGTTCCTACCGTGCCTAAAATGATGATTAAGGCACTTAAACATTGCCCCAAACTATCCAATATATTTGGATCGCCTGTCCCGTAAAGTAGAGAATCTCTTAGGGTTGGGCCTAAAGCAATAAACCAGTCGCCCAAGCTGATTTGGGTTCCCGGCTCCATGTAATGGGTTGGGTTGAGGGATAATGACATGGTGGCTGATATTTGGGGCATCAGTGTACCGAACAGTACCCCGCCGACGGACAAGGCTGCACCCACGCCCAAGACAAAGGCCATAGCAATCCCTCCTAACGTGTTAACCAGTTCGTTTTGTGATGGGAGGAGTTTGGGGATCAACAAAAAGCAGAATATGAGAGCCGGCAGGACGCTAAATAGTCGCCCTTCGTTGGGATTTAGAACGGGTGCAAACACCTCATATCCTAGAATAATCAGAGCATATCCAACCGACACGCCCACAAAAATATGAGCGGCCAGCTTAAATAAGACATTATCGCCAAAAATATAGCTAAAGACCATCAAGGTTAATAGGGCGGCAATTACAGTACCAAAAAGTTCCATAGGGGGTTAGGAATGAAGAACGAGGAACGAGGAACGATGTCAAAATGCAACTTATTTAATTCCGATTCCTTATATTACGTAATTTCGTCGTTCTTATTCATCCTCCTCCTCGTTGTCATGATCTTCATCGGTTGGTTCAGTTTTCTCTTTTTTCTCATCTGGTTCATTGAGAGGGGGCATCCAGCCGATAATCGTACCTGCGGCAATCAGTATGATAATAATCAGGTGGGCGATGCTCTGACTATCAAGCATCTGACGGGCGAGGCCGAAGGTGTTGCGGGTCGATTCCATCGCGGCCGCGCCGTTAATTCCAGCGATATGACCATGCAGTTGCTCGCTGTCACGATAAGGTTGCATAAATGGCGAGACGGTTGCGCTCGTAGCGGCTAGAAGAAACTGCTCGGCAGAGTTGCTTTGCACGTCCATCTGCTCAATCCACCAGCGAGCGGTGGTGGCCTCATCGGATAAAAGGAGTAGCAGTCGTACATCTTGGAAGGTTTCCACCTCTTGCCAGTTATCAAATTGGTTTAAATCGTTACCGGATTGGAAATCGGTCAGATTATCTAAACGTTGAGCCTCACTCAGCAAGGCCCGAATCCCGTTGATTTGGCCCGGAATAAATCCGACGTTGATGATGGTGTCGCCGTAGGTTTCGCCACGTTGGGTTAACACCTCGTCAATCGTTTGTTGAGCCAAGGCACTGCCTTCTGGATTCAAACTAAGGGCGATGATTCGCATGCCTTGTCCTCGCAAACGCCTGAGCATGGCCTGTGCCAACGGCTTCATCTCACCTTCGGTGGCTGGAGTATAATCAAATGAAACGAGGGCCACCGAATTGACCGGTTGAATATCAATCACGCCCAATTCTTCGCTAATTAATTCACTGCGCTGTTTGGCTAACACCTCTCCCTTAGCCCAGAGTGGCTCTGTCCATGCGACAGTATGATTGTCCACGGTCCGTTGCAGACCGGGAATCAAGGGCAATGTAAGCAAGGAAATAAAGAGCAGGTATAGTCCGGCCCGAATGGCTCCGCCCATCAGTTTTTCGGGTTGAGTGAGCGGCGCGGGCAGGGTGGCCGGTTGAGGTCGTTTGGTGGCGATCTCGTAAAATTCGTTGGCCGCATGCAATAAACTGTCTGGGTCAGATTTTAGGAGCGCGTCTTGCGGTTCGAGCGTGGGCAAGGTGGTCATGCCAACTGCGGCGGCGCTGGTGGTTTTGCCCAACTTTGGCTGAACCAGTGGTTCCGGCGTATCAATCCGCTCATCGGCAGGGGTTGGGATTAATCCGCCAACTGCGGCCCCTAAACCTGCGGTCTCACCCACTGACTCGGTGTCACCGAGTTCTGATTCAGTGTCAGCAATGTCAGCAGTGTCAGCCTCCGCGTCATCAGAACGCAAATTGCTCAACCAAGCGAATTGTCCGTCAAACTCGCCGGTGTCGCTGTCAACAGGTAACGGTTCAGCAGTAGGCTCGACCTCAGTCTCATCTCGGAGATTCGCCATCCAATTGGATGATTGAGCATCATGATCTGCTTCTGATTCGGCCTCGACCAATGGCTCAGTTTCAATCTTAGTCTCAGTCTCAATCTCAATCTCAATATCTGTCTCAGCTTGAGGAATCTCAGTGAGCCAGTCCGGCGTGCTTGCCTCATCGACAGGAGTATCAAGCCAATCGGCAGTCGGTATATCGTCTGCTGATTCAGTGGTTGGCATTTTGGTGAGCCAGTCCGGCGTGGTCGTATCATCCGTTGGCACATCGGTGAGCCAATCTGGTGTGGTTAACTCTGTTTTAGGCGTTTCGGTCAACCAATCGGGCGTTGGTGGCTGATCTTGGTCGCTATCTCCAGCCAACCAATCGGGCGTTTCTAGGGATTCTGCTGAGGCATCATCTGACAACCAATCTGGGGTCTCTAACGATTCAGAAGCGGCTTCGCTCATCCAAGCGGGGGTCGGAATCTCTGTCTCCCCATCAGACAGCCCATCTGTCTCAGTCGACTCGCTCATCTCATCATCAGGCGAGAGCATAGCAGATGCGGTCGCGCCAGCCACACCAGCGGTGGTCGCGGCATCAGACAACCAGTCGGGCAAGGTTTCTTCGCTGGCAAACATATCTTTGTCAGTCAGGTCATCCTCTTTGCCACTATCGTCAGCCCTTGCTTCGGCTAACCAATCGGGAAGGGCAACTTTATCTGATTCCACATCTAAATCATCGGTTTCATCATCCGCCTCTACGACCGGCATCTCACTCAACCAATCAGGAGTATCTGGTTCCGTTTCTGCTGGTTCGTCAACTGCGGGCATGTCGGACATCCAATCCGGTAGGTCGCCGTCGTCACTTGGCGTTTCATCTGATACGACTTCATCAGACTCGGCGGGCATGTCGCTCAACCAATCCGGTGTGATGGCTTCGGTTTCTGCTTCTGCTGGTTCGTCAACTGCGGGCATGTCGGACATCCAATCCGGCAGGTCGCCGTCGTCACTTGGCGTTTCATCTGATACGACCTCATCAGACTCGGCGGGCAAGTCGGACATCCAATCCGGTAGGTCGCCCTCGTCACTTGGCGTTTCATCAGATACGACCTCATCAGACTCGGCGGGCATGTCG
>JAUCGB010000083.1:0-4861 GCA_030377895.1 Anaerolineales bacterium HSG24 | reverse complement strand
GGTAGGTCGCCGTCGTCACTTGGCGTTTCATCTGATACGGCTTCATCAGACTCGGTGGGCATGTCGCTCAACCAGTCTGGCGTGGCGGCTTCGGTTTCTGCTTCTGCTGGTTCGTCAACTGCGGGCAAGTCGGACATCCAATCCGGCATGTCGCTGTCGTCACTTGGCGTTTCATCAGATACGACTTCATCAGACTCGGCGGGCATGTCGCTCAACCAATCAGGAGTATCTGGTTCCATGTCCGTTTCTGCTGGTTCGTCAACTGCGGGCAAGTCGGACATCCAATCCGGCAGGTCGCTGTCGTCACTTGGCGTTTCATCTGATACGACTTCATCAGATTCGGCGGGCATGTCGCTCAACCAGTCTGGCGTGGCGGGTTCTGCGTCAGGCTCATCTTGACCTGCGGTGGCGGCATAGGCAAGTCCAACCGCACCAGCTACGCCTGCCGCTGTTTGGGCGGTATCGAGCCAATCGGAGTCTTCTGTCTCACTATCATCACCTGTCTCTTGATCGCTGGACAACCAATCTGGCTCAGAATCTAACGTCTCGTCGGACATAGCCGGAGTTTCTGGCGTGTCCTCAGTGGTCGAAGGCGTACTGGATAACCAGTCAGGCCAATCGGGAACGGCGGCAAAGGTTTCTTCCGCCGAAAGAGAGGGTGTCTCTTCCGTGATGGGGGCATCTGCCGACGCTGTCTCGTCAGAAATTGGGACGACATCAGCCTCATCATCAGCCGGAGGCAAGTCGGACAGCCAATCGGGGAGATCATCAATATCGTCAGGTTGTTCATCCAGAGAGTCTTCGACTGGCGCGGAAATCGGCTCAGGCGATGGCTCTGGTTCAACAAAAAGGTCGGTCAAGGGCGGCGGCATGGTTGGTTGCTTCGGTTGAGCGGTCACATCTGCCTCATCCTCAATTGGAGGTAGGTCGGACAACCAGTCCGGTAGGCCCTCATCAGCCGCGGGAGCATCCAATTCGGCCTCGGATAAGGCGACCTCGTTGTCAGGCGACATATCGGCTGGTGCATCATCGGACAACCAATCGGGTAGAGGTATATCACTCGCACCTGTTGGCTCATCAGACGCAGAATCGCTCATCAGCCCTATGGCCGCAGCTCCGGCCATACCTGCGGCGGGAGTAGCCCAAGAGTCACTATCCGGCTCGGGTTGTGTCGGAGCAGTATCGGAGGGCATATCGGACAACCAATCGGGTAATGGCATATCTTGATCTGGCTCTGGCGGGACAGTATCCAACTGGGGCGAGTCATCTATCGAAGACATGTCATCCAGCCAGTTGGGTAAGGCCGTTTCCTCTGTCGTTTCCCGCTCGGTAGATGGTGTTTCAGCCTCATCTGAGTCGGGAGTGTCAAACATCCAATCGGATTCGCTCTGGTCAGCCGTGTCAGTTGGAGCAGGGTCAGAGAGCCAATCTGGAACGGGCATCTCGGCGGTCAAAATATCCTCATCACTTTCCTCGTCATCGGCATGAATGGGCATGTCGGATAACCAGTTCGGTAGAGGTTGATCAGGCGCGTCAGTTTCAGCGATGGTATCAGAGATCGCGGTGTCGGACAACCAGTCTGGAAGCGGTGTTTCAGCCGCTGGGGTGTCTAAGTCGAGAACTAATAAGCCTTCATCGTCATCCGCCGCAGATACGCCAGACAGCCAGTCGGGCAGGGGCGGAGCGGTTGGGTCCTCATACTCCTCATGTTCCTCACTCTCAAAAGTATCTGGTGTATCAGCCAACGGTGGGGCGAGCCAATCGGGTAATGGTGACTCCTTGACCGGAGCATCTAAATCAAACGGTAACGGCTCGGTAGGCTGGTCGCCAGAAGGCGTGTCGGCTAACCAGTCTGGTAAGGATTCTTGATCGGTAGCAAGTGGCTCGATAGATGGGGCTTCGGTGGCATCTTGATCATCCTCATCTGGAACGTCGGCCAGCCAATCTGGTAGTGGTGATTCTATTGACGAGTCATCTTCAGTGGCAACAGGGGCGATATCCTCATCTGGAACGTCGGCTAACCAGTCGGGCAAATCGGTTTCCACCACAGGTATTTCGTCGGTATTGCTTCGATAAGTTTCCTCTGACATGTCAGTCAACCAGCCCGGCAATGGCATATCCTCGGTGGTAACGGAGGCAGAGAGAGCATGATTCTCATGCAACAAGGGTGCTTCGTTACTCCAATCGGGCAAAGGAAGTTCCGGCTCAAGGTCGTCATCGTCAGGAATATCATCTAACCAACGCGGCAAAGCAACGTCCTTATCTGCGTCTGTTTCATCTAAAATTGACGATGAATCGGGTGCGTCAGACATCCCATCCGGTAACGGGGTCTCCTCTGACGAAGTATCCGAAACTGGAGCATCGGACATCCAATCCGGTAACGGGGTATCCTCCGAAGCATCCGAAACAGGAGCATCGGACATCCAATCCGGTAAGGGGAGATCGGATTCAGAACTGGTTTGATGGCTTAAAGCCCCGGCTGTTGCCCCAGCCAGAGATGCTCCAGCTAACCAGTCGGGCAATGATGATTCCGATTCAGTTGGGGGACTGGTTTCAGAAATGATTGGCTCATCAATGACGGGCAAGGTTTGAGTAGGAATTAAAACGGCATGACTGAGTAAATCTTCAGAAATCGTCTCGCTGGTCAATTCCGCTAACCAAGTCTCTTCCTCTTCGGGAGAGGGGATAATTAAGTTCAGGGCTAACGCGCTCGCGGCAACGACCTGAGCGGTCGAATCGCCCATACCTGTGGACGATTCGGCGGGACTGTCGGCCAACCAATCCGGCAACAGCGTATCTTCGGAGGTAGCACGATCACTCTCCCACGGTAGCGGCTCTGCGGGGGATGCAGATGTCACTTCATGGTCAAAATCAGGCATCGGTGGGCTATCGTCCATCCAATCCGGTAATGGCGCAGATTCTGTGGCAGAGGCATCTTCTGATGATGGCATTTCGGCAGGTACGGCGGTTTCATCCGCAACGGGCATGTCTATCATCCAATCCGGCGTTGACTCTGCGCTGGGAGCATCTTCTGATGATGGCGTTTCGACAGGTACGGCGGTTTCATCCGCAACGGGCATGTCTATCATCCAATCCGGTAATGGCGTGGCGGAGGCATCTTCTGATGATGGCATTTCGACAGGTACGGGTGTGTCTATCAACCAATCCGGCGTTGACTCTGCGTTGGGAGCATCTTCTGATGATGGCGTTTCGGCAGATACGGCGGTTTCATCCGCAACGGGCATGTCTATCATCCAATCCGGCGTTGACTCCACACTGGGAGCATCTTCTGATGATGGCGTTTCGGCAGGTACGGCGGTTTCATCCGCAACGGGCATGTCTATCATCCAATCCGGTAATGGCGTGGCGGAGGCATCTTCTGATGATGGCGTTTCGGCAGATACGGCGGTTTCATCCGCAACGGGCATGTCTATCATCCAATCCGGTAATGGCGTGGCGGAGGCATCTTCTGATGATGGCACTTCGACAGGTACGGGTGTGTCTATCAACCAATCCGGCGTTGACTCTGCGTTGGGAGCATCTTCTGATGATGGCGTTTCGGCAGATGGCGTTTCGGCAGGTACGGCGGTTTCATCCGCAACGGGCATGTCTATCATCCAATCCGGTAATGGCGTGGCGGAGGCATCTTCTGATGATGGCGTTTCGGCAGGTACGGCGGTTTCATCCGCAACGGGCATATCTGTCAACCAATCCGGTAATGGCGTGGCGGAGGCATCTTCTGATGATGGCGTTTCGACAGGTACGGCGGTTTCATCCGCAACGGGCATGTCTATCATCCAATCTGGCGTTGACTCCGCACTGGGAGTATCTTCTGATGATGGCGTTTCGGCAGATACGGTGGTTTCATCCGCAACGGGCATGTCTATCATCCAATCCGGTAATGGCGTGGCGGAGGCATCTTCTGATGATGGCGATTGTATGTCATCCGTGGCGGCTGAAATTGGCGCGTCCACGTCAATGAGCCATTGCGGATCATCGTCATCACTGGGTGAGGTGGGTTCAGTATCTGGCGCGTCGGGTTCATCAGCCTGATGGGCCGCAATCACGGCGGTAGCTGTGGCGGCGGCAGCGGCCACAGGCACATCACTTAACCACGCGGGTAAGGTAGGTTCGTCGGTTGTATCTGCTTCATCCTCAGCAGGCGAGGAATGTTCAGAGGTCGGAGTGACATCAAGCAACCATTGTGGCTCGTCTTGATTTGTAACGGTTTCTGTTTCCGACGTGGGCGACATGTCAGTCAACCAGTCTGGAGTTTCCTCGGTAGCTTCTTCATCTTCCGTATCCCAAGGCATGGATTCGGTTGCAGGCGCGGCGGATTTTGTTTCCGTGGGCGACATGTCAGCCAACCAGTCTGGAGTTTCCTCGGTTGCTTCTTCATCTGAAGCTTCATCCTCTGGAGTTTCCTCGGTAGCTTCTTCATCCTCCGTATCCCAAGGCATGGTCTCGGTTGCAGGTGCGGCGGATTCTGTTTCCGTGGGAGACATGTCAGCCAGCCAGTCTGGAGTTTCCTCGGTTGGTTCTTCATCCTCCGTATCCCAAGGCATGGTCTCGGTTGCAGGCGCGGCGGATTCTGTTTCCGTGGGCGACATGTCAGCCAGCCAATCTGGAGTTTCCTCGGTTGGTTCTTCATCTGAAGCTTCATCCTCCGTATCCCAAGGCATGGTCTCGGTTGCAGGCGCGGCGGATTCTGTTTCCGGCGTGGGAGACATGTCAGCCAGCCAATCTGGAGTTTCTGTTATTACTTCCTCATCCGCCTCATCATGCTGGTACGTCGCTGTAGGTGCGTCAGCGTCTTCTGCGGTGGCCGAGAGCCTCGGCGGTGTACACATGTATTGCCTCT
>JAUCGB010000082.1 GCA_030377895.1 Anaerolineales bacterium HSG24 | reverse complement strand
TTGAGCGGATACTTGACCGAGTAAACTTGCCGGGACGACCCGCTCAAAAACGTTCTTGTCCTCAACCGAAAGTTTTCTTGACTCAGCCCGCTACTTGAGCCTTTGGCCCAAACGAAGACCATAGCCAGAACTCCAATCCGCCTTGCCTCGCCCTGAATCCACGGAATGACTACAATAATCTCCGAAAATTAATTGACATCGCTACGCGGTGTCGGTGTTTTATCGACCACCACCGGCGGGCTAACCGTCTCTTCTTCGATATGGATACGGTAGTTGTAGTTGTTCGGGTCGGTCTGATGCTCCAAACGCACCTCAAACGAGGCTACCGCGCCCGGCTCAATCATGGCCTTTTCGATATAGTCCCACCGCGAGTTAATCACCTCGCCATTGCCGTTATACAGCGTGACTACCGCCTTCGCCAGATGCCATTTGGAGCTACTATTCTGCACCTGACCGCTGACATACAAAAACCCCTCTTCCAAGCGGCTATCTTGACTGATGACCACCACCGCCTGTTTGATATTCAGTTCGGTCGGGTAGCCTTTGACAATCAATTCGTAATCATGATTATTGGCCCAATGCTCCCGCCGCAGAATCACAATATCGAACGGCACGGTTTGACCGGGGGCGATAAAATCAGGGTCAGCAAAGGTCAGGTTAGCCCCTTTTAATTCATCTCCATCGTAATATTGAGCAATTACCTCTACAAAATCGCTCGGTACATCGCTATTATTGCGAATTTCGCCCACAATATGATGTCGCCCCCGCTCATCCACATAAGTGCTATGGCTCAGAATCTCTAGCTCGGCCTCATCACCATCAGCCTCAACCTCGTCAGTTTGAGGCTCTGCCTCCTCTAAGCCAAGCGGGTCGATGGTCGGTTGAGGTAAGGGTATGCCAGTCGCCTCCAATAAGGGCGATTCAGGTCGCTCTGATTCTAACATGGCGTAGGTCGCGCTTGGCAATACCTGAGCCACAGATTGGGTCGGCATGCTGGCTCGTTGAGTTAATAACAAAAAACTGAACACCGTGGCATAAGCACACCAAAAAGCAAAAAAGGCCGTGATTAGTACCCCACTAACAAAAATTATCGTTCGTTGATGCAATAGTTTATCCTCCAAATTATCCCAGAGTTTGTCGATTCACTGAACTACAGATTTTGGTGATCATCCAGCCCTTGTTGCCAATCTCCAGATTGGGAACAAGGGGGCACTCATGAGCCAACGATATTTGGGAGAATCTAAAAATTGGGGTAATGGTGCAGAAGTAGTGTTCCGGATCCGTTAGCTACCCGCAAGTTCTAAACTTGCGGGTAGCTGACCACTACCCATGCAGGACTACCAAAATTGGAACTGCCTAATTAATGCTCATTCCTAATCCACATTACTACAGTCTTTCAGATAATCTTTTTCAGGTTATTGTCACGCTACAAGCGTCACTCCAAATTATCGTAGGTTATTGTCACGCTACAAGCGTGACCTCCAATTATGGTAGGTGACGCTTGTAGCGTGACGTGAAAATCTTTTTCTGAAGGGCTGTAGGCTGACCTCACTTTTCATCATCAAACCATTTTTTATACGCCTGATAGTCCAATCCAAGAACCATGACTTCCATGTCTTCGGGCTTAAGCAGGTGTGAGAAATCGTTAATATGTACCTCTACAACTGGCTCAAAAAACTTACTATTTTCGGGCTTAACCCTTAACTCCAATTGTTTCAACTCCTGCTCTAACTTTGATGCCTCTTCTTTGTCCAATTTGTCAATATCTATCTGTTTTTGTATGAGTTGTTGAATTTTCTTGTAACCAGCCAACGGGCAAAACTGCCCATAAACAACTCCCGTTGATACGTCCTTCTTTTTGAGATTACTCCAACCAATATACTTATCTTTGCTGTAAATATCGAATTTTTTCATACTTCCCTCAAAATTAAAATTGTGAGACTGGGAGCGCAGGCTTCCAGCTTGCGGCAGACTGCGCTCCCAGTCCCTAATACTAATCAGGCTTTTTGGGATATTCCTAATCAAACTGGCCCACCACCACCGGACATGGTAAACTCGTTATCTTCGCTGGCAACTGCCTCAGCCGGTTTCGCCAAGAGCAAGTCATCAAACAGAGGCAATTTATGGGTTTGCACCGCATAGTCAGCATATAAAAACATGGCCGCCGACCATGCTTGTTGAGCATATCCCATCGGATGGCCGGTGCGACCATGAATCCACTCGTTAAACTCCCACTCCCGCTCTGAGCCTTGGTAGTTGGCCTCGGCTAAGACAAGCAAGAGGCGATAGGCTTCATTAAGCCATTTGTGGCGTACTAGCGCAGCCACATGCAACCCGCCAATCATGGGCCAAATACCACCATTATGATACTGATGTGGCATGTTCAGGTTGCGACTGCGATAATATTCGCGCCAATTGCTCTCGCCCGGATAAATCGCCGGATAGATAGCTTTGGTGGGGTACGGTTCAGCCATGCCAACCTGTTGCATGTAACGCAAAATATGCTCGGTTCGATGTCCATCCGCTACGCCGGTCAAAATTGCCAGCAAATTGCCCAAACTATCACACCAATCACCATATTCGCGGAAGGCCACCCACGGCAAGTAAAAGGGTCGGCTTGAGATAGTACCTAAGTTATGGTAGACCATGAACCATTCTAGCCGAATTGATTTCAGTTTTTCCAGATGATCGGCAAAATGATCCGCCACCCAACAGCGATCAATCCACATCAGCAGATTGATTCGCTCATGAATACCAGCAGGGCTGATAAATGGCTGGTAAGCCGGAGTCTGCTCAGACAGGCAAGTCAACAACTTTTCGTAAGCTAACATTGCGGCATAATAGAGGACATTATCATATAGAACATTATACCGCACCGCCAGCAAATCCATCCAATCTCCGGCCTCTGGCACTTCCAGCAGACCGCACTCGTTCATATCCTGATACTCAAGCCAAAGAAGAGCCTTTCCGATGCTGGCCCAGTGATTGGCTAAAAATTCAACATCGTTGGTCAGTTGAAAATAGAGATAATGGCCCAAAATATACCATAAATTAGCATCGGTGGCTCCGGCGTTCTCGGTGCTAATGTAGCCGGTATCGGGGTTGACGTTCAGCTGAATCAGACCCCGTTGGGATTGATACGCGCTCATGGTTTCTAGCGAGGCCCGTCCGGTGGCGATTAAGGTCGAATCGTTGGTGGCCGCCGCTCCCAAAAAGGTAATGATGCTGTCTCGCGCCCAAATTTGGGGATACCCCGCCACCAAGGCCGAAGCCCGAAAGCCATGCGGGGTGACACAGTTTTGCAAAATATCCATCGCTCTCCGACGAGCTTCGCCCAAATGGGTGGTCGGATTCATGTCAATTTCGCCCCTTTTCCTCTAACAAAGCCTTTAAGCGGACAATCTCTGCCTCTGCCACAAGTCGAGCTTCCCTTTCCTTCTCGGCTTTCTGTTTGGCTTGTCTGGCCTCTTTTTCAGCTTGTTGGGCTTGTTGTAGGGCTTCTTGGGCTTGTTGTCTCGCATCTTCTGCTCGTAATCGCTCGATAATCGCTTGTTGAGCTTCTTTTTCAGTAGGAGAGGGGATTAAATTGCCGTTTTTGTCAAATAGCCACAACATGGGAAGAGGGGGCGTATTAGGGATGATGGTATAATCGGTCAAACCGAGCCATAGCTCAAGTTCGTTTAGCCAGAGCCAGCCTTTTTTGTTTGGCGTAATCGGACAGTACTGTCCACCTGTCAAACGCCAACCCCTTAACTGCCTCGTGTTGGGGTTGTAGACCACATATTCACTGGTTTCTAATATCTGTTCGTAAATCTCTTTTTTGCCCGTGACATCGAACTTGGCTGTACTCGGCGAGGTCAGTTCAATCACCACATCGGGTGTTAAAAGACCTTCCTCCCACACCACCCATGAAGTTCGAGGACGCAGGTCAGACACGCCTTTTACCAGAAATAGGTATGGGCTATGAAAATTCTTATTTTTTTGCTGATCGGGGTCAAAGTAAACAGACATGTTTCCCCCAACAAACACATCTCCCTGGCGGTAATAATACCGCAAAATACGAATTAGCAGGTGCATCGCGTCTAAATGCCACTGTGATTCCAACGGCTCACCATCTTCGTAGGGCAACTCTTCGCCCCGAATCGGCCCAGGATAGATATATGTATTGATTATTTCTCTGATATTTTGAGTTGTTGCCATGGCCTCCTCCGCTTTATTACCCGATATTAGACCATCACTCCTGCGCCATCCATTGCTTGGCAAACATAAATTGAGGCTTCCAAGCCCGATTGCGGATAGTGCGTTTCGACTGCCTGTTTGATTTCGTTAACCATCTCGTGCGGGGCCAAAGCAACCACACATCCCCCAAAACCACCACCAGTCATCCGAGCGCCGCCCTCTCCTTGTGGGCCAATCACTTCGGTGATGATCTTGACGAGCAGATCAATCGGTGGCACGGTAATCTCAAAATCATCGCGCATGGAGGCATGGGATTGGGCCATCAGCCAGCCCATACGGGGCAAATCACCGTCATTTAAAGCCGCGCTAGTGGCCTCCACGCGGGTATTTTCGGTGATGACATGCTTGGCTCGTCGGATGACGACCTCATCAAGTTCGGTGGCCTGTTTGAGTTGCTTGAGCGAAATATCGCGTAACGCGGCCACCTTAAAATGAGCCGCCGCGGTCTCACACTGTTGGCGACGGGTGTTGTACTCACTATCAACCAGACCCCGTTTGACATTACTGTTGACGATAATGACCGCGATATTATCTGGAACCGGCACAATTTGATAGTCGAGAGTGCGGCAGTCAAGCATAAGGGCATGTTCCTTTTGCCCCAAGGCTGATATAAACTGATCCATAATGCCACAGTTGACCCCGACAAACTCATTCTCTGCCTGTTGGCCGGTTAGGGCGATGGTTTTACCGTCAAGAGATAAGCCGCTTAAATGTGAAAAAGTCGTTCCGATTGCCACTTCTAGTGCGGCGGAGGAACTTAACCCCGCCCCTTGAGGGACATTGCCCGCAACGACCAAGTTAGCCCCCTTGAGTTGATGCCCCTGTTGTTGCAAGGCCCACACCACCCCTCGAACATAGTTGCTCCACGGTGCGCTTGGGTCAAGTTTGATGGGCTGGTTCAAATCAAATTCGCTGACCTGTCCGTCAAAATCAGCCGCCACCACTGAGACATGGTCATCGTCTCGAAGTTGGGCGGCGATGACAGTTTGATAATCAATGGCGCAGGGCAATACAAAGCCATCGTTATAATCAGTATGTTCGCCAATCAGATTAACCCGACCCGGAGCGCGAAAAAAATGGGATGGGGTTGTGCCAAACTGCTGTTTGAATAGGTTATTGGTTATCTCTTTTAATTTCATTTTTGGTTCTTTCCTTCGTGTAAATTTAGGTTGAGACTTGCGGGAAGGTTGAGTATTATGAACTCGGTTTCTCAAAGAAACCGAGTTCATGGAAGGCTTTAGAGAAAATGAACTATTTACAAATTTAAATCAGTTACTGCGCCCAAACTACTGCTTGAGACCAACTTGGCATATTTTGCCAATACTCCAGAGGTGTAAAGTGGCGGTTTGGGTTGCCATGCCGCTTGACGAGCGGCTAACTCATCATCAGAAATGTTGAGTTGTAACAGGTGCTGGATGGAATCAATCGTAATCGAATCACCCTCCTGCACCAAGCCAATAGTCCCGCCGACTGCGGCTTCGGGGGCGACGTGTCCCACCACCATGCCATGCGTTCCGCCGGAGAAGCGTCCATCGGTAATCAAGCCTACCGAGTCGCCCAAACCAGCCCCAATAATGGCCGAGGTCGGCGCTAACATCTCGCGCATGCCGGGTCCACCTTTTGGCCCTTCGTACCGAATGACAAGAATATCGCCGGGGCTAATCTCTTTCGCCAAAATTGCCTTCAGACATTCTTCTTCCGATTCAAAGACTCGGGCCGGGCCGGTAATCATGGGCTTTTTAACCCCTGTCACTTTAGCCACCGCACCTTCAGTAGCCAAATTTCCTTTTAGTATCACTAAGTGACCTTTTTTGTAGATAGGATTGCTAATGGGGCGAATTACATCTTGGTCGGAGGCTGGTTGGTCAGGCACATCGGCTAACTGTTCGGCGATGGTTTTGCCGGTGATGGTCAGCGCGTCGCCATGAATTAATCCCTCATTCAGCAACATCTTCATGACCTGTGGTATGCCACCGGCTTGATGCAGATTGGTAGCCACATACTTTCCCGAAGGTTTCATGTCACAAAAAACGGGTACTTTGAGCCGAATCTCCTCGAAATCTTCGATGGTGAGCGGCACACCAGCGGCATGAGCAATCGCCAACAGATGGAGAACCGAATTGGTCGAGCCACCCACGGCCATCACCACCGCGATGGCATTCTCGAAGGCTTTGCGAGTCATGATTTGACTAGGGAGCAGTTGCTTCTTGATCGCTTCCATCAACACTACCGAGGATTGGGCCGCACTATCGGCCTTTTCATCGTCTTCAGCGGCCATGGTCGATGAAGAGGATAAGCTCATGCCCATCGCTTCAATGGCCGATGACATGGTGTTGGCGGTGTACATGCCCCCGCACGACCCCGCCCCCGGACAGGCTCGGCGTTCGACAGCCATCAACTCCTCTTCGTCGATTTTTCCCGCGCTGTACTCACCCACCGCTTCAAAAGAGCTAACCACGGTCAAGTCTCGCCCATCGTAATGGCCCGGTTTAATCGTCCCGCCATACACGAAAATGGCTGGAATATTCAATCGAGCAATGGCAATCAACGCGCCGGGCATATTTTTGTCACACCCGCCAATGGCGAGTAAACCGTCCATGCATTGCCCGTTGCAGACCGTTTCTATCGAGTCGGCAATTACTTCACGAGAGACGAGGGAATATTTCATGCCCTCCGTCCCCATGGAGATGCCGTCGCTCACCGTGATTGTTCCAAATGTTTGCGGCATGGCTCCATTCTCTTTGAGCGAAAGTTCAGCCCGTTGGAATAAAGTGTCTAATCCGGCATTACAAGGGGTGATGGTGCTATATCCATTGGCGACCCCGATGATTGGTTTGACAAAATCATCATCGTCAAAACCCACTGCTCGAAGCATGGCTCGGTTGGGGCTTCTGGCTGGTCCTTCGGTAATAATTTTACTGCGTCTATTCTCTGGCATCAATATTTTTCCTTTTTAAGTAAATTGGTAGTCCTGCATAGGTAGTGGTCAGCTACCCGCAAGTTTAGAACTTGCGGGTAGCTAACGCTGAATCTCTGAATCGTCGAATCACGCCAACGAGTAACCAAGTTGTTTCAGTTCTTCTTCCTTACTACGCCATTTGGGGCGAACTTTTACCCATAACTCAAGGTATACTTTCGTTCCGATTAACTCCTCTAGCTCTTTGCGAGCATATTGACCGATTTGTTTTAGGGTACGGCCATTCTTGCCGATAACGATTTTTTTGTGACTATCTCGCTCCAAAATAATCGTGGCGTTGATATAGGTCATGGTGTCACTTCGCTCTTTAAACTCCTCAATTCCGACAGCGATGGTGTGCGGAATCTCTTTTTGTAACAGATGAAGTGTGGCCTCTCGGACGATGTCGGCGGCAATAAAACGCATGTTTTGATCGGTCACTTGGTCTTCGGGGAAGAAGCGAGGGCCAAGCAGGAGTTGATCAACTAGTTGGTGCAACAGATAGGGTTGATTGGTTCCGATGGTTGCTGATATGGGAATCCAGGTATCGGCGGTGAATAGTTCTAGGTAGGATTTGCTCAAGGCTTGGATATAGGCCAGATTGCAAAGCGTGTGATGATAGTTGGTGATGTCGGCCAGTTTTGCCTCTGGAATGGTAGATTGACCAAAATCCTCTTTGGGAATTTTACCGACAAGGTCAATTTTGTTTAACACGAGCAGAACCTTGCCTGTAAATCTACCCTGTTGCCTCGCTTGTTTCAAAGCCTGAGCTACCATTTTGTCGGAACGATTGAGGGTTTGACTAGCATCAACTAGCCATAGCACTACATCAGAATTGGGAATGGCCTCCATAGCCGTATCGACTAAAAATTTGCCTAAACGGTGTTGGGGCTTATGGATGCCGGGAGTATCCACAAAAACGATTTGGGCTGGTGGTAAAAAAATGGATAAATCAGGATGTATATCGGATGGGAAATTGAGAATACCCAACAGCCGATTACGTGTGGTTTGTGGCTTAGGGCTGACAATGGCGATTTTTTGCCCTAAAAAATGATTCAATAGAGTTGATTTACCGACGTTGGGTCTCCCCACGACGGACACAAATCCAGAACGATGATTGTCGGGAATATCTTGGTCAAACAATGGTCTCTCCTTTTCAGTCTTCATTATGCGATTGGGGCATTGGGGACTGCATCACTTTTTATGCCTCAACCGTTTCTTTTGCTAACGGAACAGTGAAGGTAAATGTTGTCCCTTCACCTGGGGTACTCTCCACCCAAATTTTGCCCTCGTTTTTCTTCACCATCTCCTGACACATCAACAACCCTAGCCCAGAGCCATGCTCGTCATTGGTGCCGTGGGTGGTATGATGCACGTCAATCCGGAATAGTTTGCCAAGGTCTTCTTCGCTAATTCCAATTCCAGTATCCACAACGTTTACTTCAATTTGCTCAGTGGAGGAAGTGTCGTTTTGAGGCTTGGCAATCACGGTGATTGTTCCACCGCTTGGAGTAAATTTTAAGGCATTTGAAACTAAATTACGGATGACGGTGTCAATCATATGTATATCCGCATAAGCAAACAATTCTGGCCTGACCTCGCTTTTTAGGGCTATCTCTTTACTGGTTGCATTTTCAGTCAGTAGTTCGATATTTTTGTCAATGACTTTCAGTATATCAACGGACTGTGGCTGATACTCCAAACGCCCCATTTGGAGTTGTGACCATTGAAGTAGATTCTCAAGCAGATTATGAGTATTTTTGGCTGTCCGATAAATTGAGCTTGTTAACTCTTGGATATCACTGGGGGACAACACCTCAATCGCACTATTTAACAACTGAGAGGCTCCGATTAAGGGCATAAATGGGCCTCTTAAATCGTGGGCCATAATCGAAAAGAATTTATCTTTGTCAGCATTAAGTTTGTGCAGTTCGTTATTAGCCTGCTGGAGAGCCACCTCAGCCCGCTTACGTTGAATGGCGGTGGCCGCTTGCGAGGCAAGGGTCATTAACAACTCAATATCTCGATTGATAAAGCCGTTATTTCTTTGATGGACGGCAATAGTTACGAGGCCAATAACTTCGCCATGAGAAGCGAGAGGTAAAAGCACTGTCGCGGCCTGTTTATCCGGTTCATCCGATTCTAAATCAGATTCAGCGATTAGGTTATCTGGATTGATTTGCAGAGGCTGACCCGATTCAAAAACCGTCCCGCTATTGCCCGTCATTAAAGCCTCGTAACTATCAACTTGTTCAATCAAACTCAACGTTCCTGATTGTGCGGTCATACTAATTTGTTGTTCATCATGGCGAACCAGATGGATTAAGGTCTCATCAGCTTGAACCAGTTTGCGAAGATGAATGGCTAAATTGCGGCAAATTTCAGGCAATTCAGTTGCCTCTAGAATCGCTTCTGTACCTTCTAGCAGGCCGCGTGTTTCATGGAGCGCGGTTTCAGTTCGCTCGGCTAAACGGGCATTTTCTAGGGCAATGGCAACCTGCATGGCAAATGCAAATACGGTTTGGGCATCATCATTGGTATAAGGTATATCGTCACAACGTCCAATGCCTAACAAACCGATAGGTCGATTTTGTACCAATAAGGGGGCGTTAATAAATGAGCGAGTGGGGACATTTCGACCAGTATCCTTCCAACGTTTATCTTTACGAGTATCTGCCACCAAAATCGGATATTTTTCCTGTAAGGCCAGATGATTTAGAGGAAAATGATTGATAGGGATGTTGAACTCGTGGGTTATTTTCTCTAGCTTATGCTGTCGGGCCGCTAACAATAACTCTTGTCCCACCAACAGACTGATGGAGGCTTGGTCGTAGCTGACCACCCGCCCTAGTTGGTCTAAGATTAAATTCAACACTTGGTCTTGTCGTAGGGTAATGCTGACGATTTTAGCCACCTCTCGCAGTGTATCAGACAGTTGGCGGCGTTTTTGCTCGTTGGCATAAGAACTGGCTAAGTTTTGAGTTAAAGTACGGATACGCAGGTGGGCGTTAAGGCGAGCCAATAACTCCTCTTGCTGAATCGGCTTGGTAATATAGTCCACCGCGCCCACGTCAAACCCTTTAATTTTATCTTCGGTGGCTGTCAGTGAGGTCATAAATAGCACCGGAATTTCATTCGTCGCCGGATCCGCCTTTAAGTGACGACATACCTCAAAGCCGTTAATACCGGGCATAATCACATCTAGCAATATCACGTCAAAATGGTTGGTCTTGACAACCTGCAAC
The DNA here is from genome assembly GCA_030377895.1 of Anaerolineales bacterium HSG24. Taxonomy (GTDB): domain Bacteria; phylum Chloroflexota; class Anaerolineae; order 4572-78; family J111; genus JAUCGB01. Next base: position 7,899 of record JAUCGB010000082.1, on the reverse strand, counting down.
GCCTGTTCACCACTTTCAGCCAATTGAATCCTATGTCCTTGTTGCTTTAAGCTCTTGGAGATTTTCAGGCGAGTCGTTTGGTCATCATCAACCACTAAAATCGAGACCCCTTTACCAACATCGCTGGACAAATTTTTATCCAAGTAGGTTTCGATACGAGTTTTAAGCATAATCGCATCAAAGGCTTGAGGGATGTAATCGACTGCCCCCATTTTGAGATATTTTGTTACTTCATGGATTTCGGACGCAGGTATAGTAATAATAACCTGAATATCTTTTAGGCTATCATCCTGTTTTAATTCAGTTAACAGTTGATACCCATCCATATCAGGCATTTTTGTATCGAGCAAAACCAAATCAAATAATGTAGAGCGTAATTTTTCTAGCGCCTGTGTCCCATTTTCAGCCAACTCAACGGTGTAACCATGTTGCTGTACACCACGCGAGAGTTTAAACCGATTCATGCGATTGTCATCTACAATTAAGATGTGACCACCTCTTTTTGCCATAATACGCTTCCTTTTCCGGTTTTATATATTTTGAGAAGTCTGGTATAATTAGTTTGAGTAAAAAATTATTGATTTGTTACTCAATAAATATTTTAGTTTAGGCTAATAATGAGCAAATTTTCGACAAGATTAACATGATTTTCCGCTCGACAGCAACAAGGCTTTGGGGGTATTTGGCCTCGATTTCAATATGTCCGGTGACTCTTCACGCTCAGTTTGTCAGTTCCTTGGAACTGAAATTACTGATCCTGAACCATCAGTAAGACCTGCTTAAATTTTTCATATTCTATTTCAATCTGCTCAACCAGTTCTGCGATTTGAGCAGAATCTTTGCTGATATCCAATTGTTCTAGGCGACTACAGAGTTCGGGTAAAGTAAGTGCGCCAAAATCAGCACTATTCGATTGCAAACTTTGAGCCACCGCTTGCAGACGAGATAAGTCTTCTTGTTCCATAGCCGAGCGAATGTCAGCCAACATACGTGGCCCATCTTCCAAAAAGCCCTCAATCAGTTCGCCTAAAAACTCTGGCCCACCGACTATTTCAATCAACATTTCTAACGCATTGGGATCAAGGACATCGGCATACTCATCTAATGAAAATGAGGCATGCTCTTCTACCTCAACTACTGGTGTTTCATCAGTTATAGGCAATTTAGCCCCTGTTTCCGAATCTGTTTCGCTCATGACATATTTGGCCCGTTCTTTCTCTAGGGCAATCTTCATGTCCACATAACCGATCTCAATCTGTTCAATCAGTTCTGGGGCGAGGCTTAAGTCACCCTGACGGGCGTTCGATTCTAGGTCGAGGCACAGTTTCCGCATGCCTTTTATCCCAAAATCGGCACAGTTCGACTTAAGCGTGTGAGCGACGAGGCGCAACTGATCCTCGTTCTTTTCTGCGAGGGCGATGTGCATGGTGGCAATCAGATTTGGGGCATTATTGAGGACGGAATTGATAATTTCCACAAGGAAACTATTGTCTCCATCGCCCATATCGAGCAAGCCTTGGATCGCTTTCGGGTCAAGCAGATCCCTTTCTTCATCATCATCAAACCGAGGCTGTGGCGGAATTGCGGGCAGAGGTTGAGTGTCACTGATTTCAGGTCGGGCTTCGGCAATATAAGCCACATAATCATCGGTAGTGCGCTTAATTAAGGGAGGCGTTTCGTCCAAGGCCCGCACCAACTCCGGCAATCGAATCGGCTTGCTGACATAATCATCCATGCCCGCTTGTAAACACATCTCGCGATCACCGGCCATCGCGTTGGCTGTCATGGCGACAATGCGAACTTTTGGCTCTTCCGTCCACTCTTTTCTGATGACCCGTGTTGCCTCCAAACCATCCATTTCGGGCATTTGCATGTCCATAAAGACCAGATCATACTTTTGCGGCTCTTTGCGGAGGGTTTCGACGACTTCCAAACCGTTTTGAGCTACATCGGCCCGATAACTCATGCGAGCTAGTAATTTGAGGGCTATTTTTTGGTTTGTTGGGTTATCTTCGGCTAACAGGATTCGAAGCGGCCAGCGTTTGCCCATACCTTCATCAAATATAGACTCCGTTTCTTCAATGGTGATGGCTTGTCCGGTAATTGCGCTGATGAAGGTATTTTCGAGCCGAGCCGGTTTAATCGGCTTGTTGATGGAGCCAACCACCGCATCAAGTTGAGTTTTTAACTGCTCGATTTCGTTAAGCATGCCGGGAATCGTCAACAATACAATCGGAACCGGCTTTGTCGTAAAGTCATTAGAACTTTGCACCGTTTTTTCTAGCTGACGAATTTTCGTGATGAGCGAGGGAGTATCCATGTCCGGCAGTTGTAAATCGAGCAAAATCAGGTCGAATCGAGCCTGCTGGCGTAACATGTTCAGCGCCTCGGATCCGGTTTCGGTGGTATGGGTCTCAATACGCCATCGTTTCGCTTGTTGGGTCAATAAATGCCTATTGGTAGGACTATCTTCGATAATCAGCAACCGTTTACCTTGTAATATGTCCTTTTTGGTATAAAGTTCTGAATATTCCTGTTTTTCAGTTGTATCGACTCGAACCGTGAAATGGAATATTGAGCCAACGCCTTCTTCACTTTCGACCCATATTTTACCGCCCATCAGTTCACTCAATTTTTTGCTGATGGTTAGGCCTAGTCCAGTACCACCGTATCGACGAGTGATGGAGGCATCGACCTGACTAAATGCCTCAAATAGTGTTTGTAGCCTGTCTTCGGGGATGCCGATGCCAGTATCTTGTACTGAAAACTGGAGTATATACTTTGAGTGTAGTTTGTAGATTTCTCCAAGTGGAATTGTGCCATTTGGTTGGATGGTCGAGTCGTCTGATTGGATAACCATGCCATTCGAGTCGATTTCGATGGGCTGATTATCTTCCGCGAGCGGTTTACTCGTCACCTTAATGATTACTTCACCTGTTTCGGTAAATTTTAGGGCATTATTGAGTAGATTAATCAAAATTTGTCGCAAACGAGTGATGTCACTCAAGACGCTTTCGGGCGTATACTCATCAAAATAGTAGGCTAAATCAATCCCCTTTTGACCGGCTTTCAAGGCCAACAGATCAAGCGCGCCTTCGACACAGTCCCGCACATTAAAGGGATGTTGCTCGATTTCTAACCGTCCGGCCTCAATTTTAGAGAAGTCGAGAATATCGTTAATCACAATCAGGAGCGCTTCGCCACTGTTACGGATCGTTTCTGTAAACTCCCGCTGTTCGGAGGACAATCTTGTATCTAGCATCAGGGTAGACATCCCAATCACCGCGTTCATGGGGGTACGTAGCTCATGGCTCATATTCGCCAAAAACTCGCTCTTATACTCATTGGCTCGTTCCGCCTCCGCAAAGGCATCAAGCGCGTATTGGTTGACCTTGACCAACTCCTCCGTCCGTTTCTGAACCCGTTCTGACAGGGTGCGGTTATACTCTTTTAACATGCGGTCAGCCCGACTATGTTTGTTGATTTCGGCTTTAAGTTCGGTGTTGACCGTGTCTAAATCCATTAATCGTTGCCCCAAATCCCAACGGGTGGCTTTGAGTTGACCCATCAGAAGATTGAGGGCTTGAGCTACGATTGTAATCTCTTTAGGGCCGGAGGTGAGGGCCAAATCATCCAGTTTATCATTTGATATCGCGTCAGCCCGATAGCTTAAGGTAGCAGTCGGTTTGGCTAAACGATGAGCTAGGCGGTTGGCCCCAGCATAGCTTAACCAGAGAAGAATCACCGCCCCAATCTCTAAAACAAAGATTAAACTGTTGATAGCAGAGAGGGCTTCTGATTGTTGTTGTTGGATCACAATTGTCCAGCCTAATTCCTTTAGGTTGGGCAACACATTGCCTTGCATTGGAACATAACCATATAGTATCGGCTCGCTGTTGATATCTAACACCATATCCCAACCGACTCCCGCTTTTTGGACAATGCCCGTCCAACTATCAAGCGAGAGTTGAGAGCCGACTCGAACCGGATTGGTGCTATGGATGATTTGGCTAGTCTCATCAACCAGTAGCAGTTCAGTCGATTGGCCGAGTAAAGCAATTCGATTTAAGGATGGAAGGTCGGCTAAATTTAACTGTGTGCGAATGATACCTTGCGCGGAATCATCTTGAGACGTTATAATAGGAATAGCCATATCAAGGGTTGATTCTTGTTGACTAGGCGTTAACTGAAGATGACCAATATAGGGTAAGGTTGAAGCACGGTTTTTTTGTGCTTCTATCCACCAAGGTTGAGTACTAAAATCATAATGTTCTGGATATATGCCATAAGAGGCTACTAGTCGTGCCTTTGAATCGGTAGCCAGTAGTTGGCGGTGCTGTGGAAAGTTGTAACCAAAACGACCTAATTCGTATGATGTCGTATTATTAGTTACTTTCTCTCGCAGGGCGGCATTACCTGTGACCCAATCAGTTTCTTGGCGAATAAGAAACTCTTGTAGTTCCTGTGTAGAATCTAGCTCTGCGCCATGTTGACCGACATGGTCGATAACCGATTCAAACGCGGCTAACTGTTTTAGCCGCGTAACTTCTTGATTCAACTCCATCACAAACTGTTTTTCGATGGAGATAGCTTGGTTCAGAAAGCTCGTCCCGACATCTGATATCAGAATGGTACGAATTTGCCATATCGCAATTAGAAACAAAAACAATAATGGTATAACAGCTATTATTGTTAGTGCTAATCGTAATTGTCCCTCTGTAGTACGCCATTTGCCTAGTTGTTGCCACATAAAAAGGAGTAGCAATAACAGTAGTCCGAACCATAGCAAAGCGTTGTATTCTTGCCAGCCCATTAACCTACCCTAATGTCCCTGATGTAAGAGTTTCTAGCTTGATTAAAAATTATTTTTAATTATAACATGAGTTGAGACAATATCAATAAGTATATATGGCTTATATAGATTGATTTAGTGATTCAGTGATTCAGCGTCGTTGAATCGAAGAGAGATATTATGGATATACCTGCCGAGTATACACAAAGTTGGTCCCGTCGAATTATTCCATCCAGTATTCGGTTTAAAATTATCATCCCTTACATTATTGTAACGTTAGCAATCGCCTCTATTGGGACTTACGTGGTAACCTGGTTAGTGACCGATTCCATTGAAGAACGGTTTATCAATCAATTACAAGCCGCGGGGTCGGTGATGACCGAAGCGGTCGTTAGCCAAGAACAACTCCGTTTGGATGTTTCGCGGATGATTGCCAACACAGCCGGAATAGCCGAAGCCGCTGGCTCAGAGGATTGGCAAAAGGTTGAGGGAATTGTCAGGCCGATTATGGGGACGAGTACAGGAATCGACCATGTGTTAATTGTGGATATCAATGGTAAAGAAGTACGCCGTTTTTATCGAGATATGAGTCAACAAGAGCCTAGCGGCTTTAACACCCAAATTAACAGTGGTGTGGATTTGAGGATATGGCCTTCGGTCTCGCAAGTTTTGGCTGATAGTGAGGGTAAAACCAAAGTGGTAGAGATTGCGATTGATGAAGTGACCCGCGAACTGATGATCTACACGGTTATTCCCATGCCCGGTATTGAAGGGCTTGGCGGAGCTGTCTTGGCTGGGAACTATCTCAAAAACCAAGCCCGCACCCTAAAAGAGTTGAGTACAGCCGACGCGATTTTACTCAGCCCTCAACGAAAGGTGCTGGCCTCAACCCTGCAACTTGGTCAAGCTGAACAATCCGAGTTAGCCAGATTATTGCCAGCGGCTCGGTATCAACAGATTTTGGTTAAACAGTATCAAGAAGATAGCGCAGATAGGGAGATATTATTCGATGAGATTCGGATTGGTTCGCAAGAGTATAAACTGACCTACGCTCCGTTTATTCTACAAGGGCAATCTCAGGGACTTATTGCCGTGGCCTTACCAACCAACTTTGTCACCGAAACAACTGCCCTAAACCGGAGTATATTTATTGGCGTGTTTTCTTTTGGGGTGATCGTGGTTCTGGGTATCGGATTTTTTGTGGCGCAACAGATTATTGGGCCAATTTCTCGTTTGGTGACGGTCTCCAAAGCGATTACCGCGGGCGACCTTGACCAGCGTAGTGGCCTAACGGGTGAGGATGAGGTGGCAATTTTGGCCGCTAATTTTGATACCATGACTACTGAATTGCAACACAAAAATCAGAGTTTAGAAGAACAAGCGGGTAGACTGCAAGCGATTTTGAGTAGCATGGCCGATGGGGTGATTGTGCGGGATATGTTTGGCAGGACGTTGACTCAAAATCCAGCTATTGACGAGATTATCAAGCAGATAAAAAGTGGTTTAAAACGAAGTGGGGGAGAGGATGCCAATAAAGATCCTTGGCCTCAGTTGTTACGCTCGATTGACAATTTAGACCATTTTGAGCCACGTAAAATCGAGTTGGGGCAACAAACTCTCAGCGCGGTGGCCGCGCCAGTCACAACCTCCGATGAGCAAGCAATTGGCTCGGTGGTTGTGTTGCGTGATATAACCCGTGAGGTTGAATCGGAAAAATTAAAGGACAACTTTATCAGCAGCACCTCTCACGAACTAAAAACACCCTTGACCGCCATGAAAGGGTATCAAGCTGTGGTAGATATGATGGTCCAACAATCTTCTAAAAAACTTGATGAACGAATTTATAACCGAGTCAGTGGAAATTTGACCAAAATCAAACAGCAAATTTATGATTTGGACAATGTCGTGCAATCCATGCTCGACCTCTCCCAAATCGATGCCGACGCGTTTGATGTTGAACCGGAACCCCTCGATTTAGTTTATTTGCTTGAAACCATCGGTCAACAGTGGCAAGATAAAATGGCGGATAAGGAGCTGACCTTTGAACTCACTCTGCCGGAGGGAGAAGATGGGGTTTGGATTAACGGCAATCATGAGCGGATTACCCAAGTGTTACAACACCTCATCAAAAATACCCACGATTATACCCTTGTCGGGAGGGTTGACATAATCTTGCAAAAAACAGATGACAAAGCCGAAATCATCATCAAAGATACCGGCGTGGGGATTCTTGAGGAGGATATGCGCTACCTTTTCACCCGATTTTTTAGGGCCATCCATGAGCAGAGTACATACGCTATTGCTGGGGCTGGCTTAGGGCTGTATCTTAGCAAGGCGATTATTGAACTTCATGACGGCTATATTCAGGTCGATAGTGAAGAGTACAGTGGGACAACCGTTCGGGTGGTATTACCGGCGATTGACCCACCTGACGACGACTGGGATGATGACGATTGGTAAAGAAAATAGATAATCAAACCACAACCGAAGATTCTGGCCCGTCGAAACGCAGAATAATTATTTTTATACTTTTGCTTCTTTTGTTGAGCATGACCTGTATCTTCTGCTCCGCGCAATCGGCGATTATGAGTATTAATCGTGAAACGCTAAAAGCCGACCTGCTTCCAGAGAAATTTCCAGATTACGAGGATGAAGGCTTGGTATTTGCGCCCCTCAACGAGGATATTTTAGAAGAGGTTCGGGCTGATTATGACCGTTTGAATCTGCAACCTGTTATCGAAATTGATGCAGTGGAGGATAACGTTGAGATAGCTGCCCTGCCCGAACCTGAAATCCTAGCCCAGCCGACAGTTGAGGTGGTCGTTGTCTCTTTCCCAACCCCAACTCCAACCCCCTCGCCAACGCCTATCACTAGCACCAACACGGTTGATGATGGTTCATCGGCGACTGCGGTTGCCAAACAGGCCACCGATGATAATAAAAATGATGCGACGGCTGCTCCACCCAGTACCGCTCCGCCCAAACCACCCACCGCGATATAATCCTGCCCGACCTGAGCCGAACCATCCAAAAGCCGGTAATCGACCGTCCCAGTAATATCACTTGCCCCATTCAGATGGACGGCAATAATCGCCTCAATCGCGCCT